>DASXQC010000095.1:0-4452 GCA_036493235.1 Reyranella sp. | reverse complement strand
TCGGGCAAGACCAGCCTGCTCGAGAGCCTTCTCTTCGCCACGGGCGCCATCGGCCGGCGGGGCTCGACCCGCGCCGGCACGTCCGTCGGCGACGGTTCCCAGGAGGCGCGCAAGCGCAGCATGGGTACCGAGATCAACATCGCGTCGGTCGACTATCTCGGCGATCACTGGACCTTCCTCGACGTGCCGGGCTCGATCGAGTTCCACTACGATTCGCTGGCTGCGCTCGCGGTGTGCGACGCCGCGGTGATCGTGTGCGATCCCTCGCCCGAGCGCGTGGTGGCGCTGTCGCCGCTGGTGAAATACATCGAGGACAACCGCATTCCCCACGTCTTCTTCGTCAACAAGATCGACTCGGCCGAGGGCCGCGTGCGCGACACGCTGGCGGCCTTGCAGACCGTCTCGTCGCGCAAGCTGGTGCTGCGCCAGGTGCCGATCCGCAAGCCGACGGCGGACGGCGGCGAGGAGACGATCGGCTATGTCGATCTCGTGAGCGAGCGCGCCTACCGCTACAAGTCGAGCGGCGCCTCGGACCTGATCGAGATGCCGGCCGAGATCCTGCCGCGCGAGAGCGACGCGCGGCGCGAGATGCTCGAGACGCTGTCGGAGTTCGACGACAAGCTGCTGGAACAGTTGATCGAGGACGTGGCGCCGGAAAAGTCGCTGATCTACCGCGACCTGCACGACGAGTTCGGCGCCGACCAGATCTCACCGGTGCTGATCGGTGCCGGCGACCGCGAGAACGGCGTGCGGCGCCTGTTGAAGGCGCTGCGCCACGACACGCCGTTCGTCGAGGAGACCGCCAAGCGCCGCGACCTGCCGTCGAACGGCGTTGCCATGGCCGAGTGCTTCAAGGTCCTGCACCAGGCGCATGCCGGCAAGCTCTCGCTGTGCCGCGTCTGGTCGGGGACCTTGAGCGAGGGGCAGTCGCTGGGCGGCGTGCGCATCGGCAGCCTGTTCCGACCGTTCGGCCAGCGCCTCGACAAGGCAAGCGAGGTCGGGGCGGGCGAGATCGTGGCGCTGGCCAAGGTCGACGCGTTGTCGGGCGGCCAGGCCGTCTCTGCAGCAGGCATCACGCCGGTCGCCGACTTCCCCCCGGCCGAGTCGCCGGTGTTCACGCTGGCACTGGCCGCAAAGAACCGCAACGACGAGGTCAAGCTCTCGGGCGCGCTGCACAAGATCACCGAGGAGGATCCCTCGCTCGCCTACGAGCAGCGGGCCGAGACGCACGAGTTGCTGCTCAAGGGCCAGGGCGAAATGCACCTCAAGGTCGCGGTCGAGAAGCTCGCCGGCCGCTACAACGTCGCGGTCGAAACCGTGCCGCCCAAGGTTGCCTATCGCGAGAGCATCCAGCAGGGCACCAGCCAGCATGCGCGCTACAAGCGCCAGACCGGCGGGCACGGCCAGTTCGCCGACATCAAGATCGAGATCCGGCCATTGCCGCGCGGCTCGGGCTTCCACTTCGTCGACAAGATCGTGGGCGGCGTGGTGCCGCGCAACTTCATCCCCGCGGTCGAGGAAGGCTGCGGCGAGTTCCTCAAGGAAGGCCCGCTCGGCCAGCCCGTGGTCGATATCGAGGTGACGCTGGTCGACGGCCAGTACCATGCGGTCGACAGTTCGGAGATGAGCTTCAAGATGGCCTCGCGCATCGCCCTCACCGAGGGCCTGCCCAAGTGCAAGCCGGTGCTGCTCGAGCCGATCCTGAAGGTCACGGTGGCGGCGCCCTCCGACGCGACCTCGCGCATCCAGCGGCTGATCAGCGGCCGCCGCGGCCAGCTGCTGGGCTACGACACGCGGCCGGGCTGGACCGGCTGGGACGAGGTCTCGGCCCTGATGCCCGAGGCCGAGGTCGCCGACATGATCGTCGAGATCCGTTCGGTCACCCAGGGCGTCGGCACCTACCGCACCGAATTCGACCACCTGCAGGAACTGGTCGGCCGCACCGCCGACCGGATCGTCGAAGAGTCAAAGAAGCGGGCAGCGGCGTAGCGCGAAGCGGCTAAGATGGGAGTTCCCTACAGGAGCTCCCATCGATGCTGCTCAATGCCCTTTTCCCGACGCGCGATATCGGGACCGATCCGGCGAAGATCCGGGACTTCGCTCAGGCCGCCGAGGAACTCGGCTATCACGGCCTCGAGGTCGCCGACCATGTGTTCGGCGCGGCACCGCGCGGCGACTGGAAGCCGACCTACAGCGAGTACGATCCGTTCCACGAGACCTTCACGACGATGGCCTACATCGCCGCGGTGACGAAGAAGGTCGAGCTGGTGAGCGGCGTGCTGATCCTGCCACAGCGCCAGACTGGTCTCGTCGCCAAGCAGGCGGCGCAGGTCGACATTCTGAGCGGTGGCCGCGTGCGGCTGGGCGTCGGGGTGGGCTGGAACCATGTCGAATACGAGGCGCTCAACACCGAGTGGAAGACCCGCGGCGCGCGCCAGGCCGAGCAGATCGAGGTGATGCGCAAGCTGTGGACCGAGGACCTCGTCACCTTCCACGGCAAATTCCACACCCTCCACGCCGTCAATCAGCTGCCGGTGCCGGTGCAGCGGCCGATCCCGATCTGGTTCGGCGGCTCGTCGGATGCGGTGGTGAAACGCGCCGCGCGCATCGGCGACGGCTACATGCCGATCATGAAGCCCGACGTCGCCGAGCCGAAGCTCGCGATGCTGTTCGAGACCATGAAGCAGCACGGCCGCGATCCTGCCAAATTCGGCCTCGAGGGCTGGCTGCGCTTCGACGAGCCCGATCCGCAGGCCTGGGCCAAGGCGGCCGAAGGCTGGAAGAAGCTCGGTGCACGCATAGTGATGCTCTATCCGATGTACCGCATGGCCAAGCTCGACGACCAGATCGAGACCTTGCGGCGCTTCAAGGAAGTCGCGGCGGGCATATAGAGTCACAAGGCGGTGAGGCCTGCTTCCCGCGAGGGTAGGGCGTCTTCATATTGAGGACCTCCACGAGTTGCTCCACTGGGAGTTCGAACCATGTTCAACAGACGGTCCCTGATGGCAGGTGGCGTCGTCGCCGCCGCGTCGTCACTGGCCGGCGTCGCGCTGGCCGAGGGCAAGCCGATGCTGGTGTTCGTCGGCCACGAGCTTTGAGGCGGCTGCAAGATCTGGCGTGCCCAGTCCGAACCGCTGCTGCTGAAGTCCGAGGCTTTTAAGAAGATCGACTACCGCATCGTTCACCCCGCCAACGGCGACCTGATCCTGAAGGAAGAGTTCTGGCCCGAGGACGCCCGCTGGATCCTCACCGACTTCCTGATGAGCGACGAGGGCGCACAGCGGGGCAATGTAACGCCGAGGTTCATTCTCGCGAATAACAAGGAGATCGTCTTCACCACCGTCGGCAATGGCGGCTGGAAAGAGCAAATGTGGCCCAAGATCGAGGACGTGACGGGCACGAAAGGCTAGGCAAATGCTGATCAAACGACCCAAGGGCTGGGAGTTGCCGGAACGCGCGGCGACTTCGGAGAGCCTCTACCTCCGGCGCCGAGACGCCGTGAAGGCGATGGGCCTTGGCGCGGTGGCGATCGCGGCCCCGGGCCTTGCACTCGCGGACGGCAAGTATCCGGCGCCGCGCAACGGCAAGTACGGCAAGCCCGAGCCGATCACCGCCGAGAAGCTCGCGACCACCTACAACAACTTCTACGAATTCAGCGACGACAAGGATCTGTGGCGCGCGGCGCAGAAGCTGAAGCTGAGCCCGTGGACCATCAAGGTGAGCGGCAAGGTCGAGAAGCCGTTCGAGATCGGCTTCGACGACCTGCTGGCCAAGATGCCGCTTGAGGAGCGCGTCTATCGCCACCGCTGTGTCGAGACCTGGTCGATGATCGTGCCGTGGTCGGGCTTTCCGCTGAAGGCGCTGGTCGACTTCTGCAAGCCGGTGAACAACCCGCAATACATCGTCATGAAGACGGCGATGGACACCAAGACCATGCCGGGCCTCGAAGAGCCGAGCTATCCCTGGCCGTACGTCGAGGGCCTGGCGATGGACGAGGCGATGAACGAATTAGCCTTCGTCGCGACCGGCCTCTACGGCAAGCCGATCCCCAAGCAGAACGGCGCGCCGCTGCGCCTCGTGGCGCCGTGGAAGTACGGCTTCAAGAACGTGAAGTCGATCGTTTCGATCGACTTCACCGACAAGCGGCCGGTCTCGTTCTGGGAGAAGCTCGCCCGCGACGAATACGGCTTCTGGGCCAACGTGAACCCCAAGGTACCGCATCCGCGCTGGAGCCAGGCGACCGAGAAGCCGCTCGGCAGCAGCGACCGCGTCCCGACCCAGCTCTACAACGGCTATGCAGAGTGGGTTGCGGGCCTCTACGAAAACCGCAAGTCGGAAAAGCTTTACATGTAAAGCCGGGCTGTCCTTTGCCTCGGCGCGCCGCCCCGGTAAAACGGGAGCGGAGGAGCGCGCCCATGAGCAAGGTCATCATCGAGAAGAACGGCCCGGTCA
>DASXQC010000094.1:0-4349 GCA_036493235.1 Reyranella sp. | reverse complement strand
GGCGTAGTTGACATCGAACGCCGCCGTGCCGCCGGTGCGGGTGACCGTGAAGGTGGCCACCTGGGTGCCAGAGTTGCCTTCGGTAATTTGAACGTCGTTGATCGAGATCGAGCCCGCTGCGGGTGCCGTATCGTCGTTGGTGATGATGCCGAGACCCTGGTTGTCGCTGATGGTGGCGCCGTTGGTCGCGCCGGACAGGTTGACGTTGAAGGTCTCATTCGCCTCGACCTTGGTGTCACCATTGATGACGACCGAGACCGTCTGTGTGTTGACATTGGCACCGAAGTGCAGCGTGCCCGAGTTCGCCACGTAGTCGCCGTCGGCAGTCGTCGCCGTGCCATCAGCCGTGGCGAAGTTCACGTCAAACGCCGCCGTGCCGCCGCTGCGCGTGACCGTGAAGGTCGCCACCTGGGTGCCGGAGTTGCCTTCGGTGATCTGAACGTCGTTGATCGTGATCGTGCCGGTGTTCGGAGGCGTTGCAGACCAGGTCTGGTCGGCGAACTTGATGTTCTCGATTGAGATGAGTTTGTCGGTTCCATCCGGACCGGTCACGGTGATCGAGCCGTCGGAATTTTGCGTGATCCCGTAGCTCGCCTTATTGCCCGAATAGACCACGGTATCGTTGCCGGCGGCGCCGTCGAAGATATTATTGCCGACGTTTCCGTAGAACGTGTTTGCGAGCGCGTTGCCGGTGGCGTTGATGCTGCTGATGCCGAGCAGGTGCAGCTCCGTGGCGCCGGCTCCGAGCGTCGTGTTCACGTTTGTGTAGATGGTATTGCCGTTGACGAGGTCGACCTTGGCGTTGAGAGCGCCGGTGTCGACCGTCGCGGTCACGCCGCCTGTGGCAACGCCAGTGCCGGTGAAGGTGATGTTCAAGAGGCCGCCCGGCCCCGCGACCGAATAGCCGCCGCCGGAGCCTGTGAGGTCGCTGCCAACCGCCGCGCCGGTGGTCGTGGTGACCGTTGCGGTGACGCCCGCGACACCCTCGTTGAGGTCGTAGAAATTGCTGTGGTTGGCGTCATTGTAGGCCACGCCGGTCAGGAAAGGCTTGGCGTTGGCGGCCTTGCCGAAATCTTCGGTCACCTCCATTCCGTTGGCGATGCCAAAGACGGTGCCCCGTGCGGTGCCGATGCCGACTTCGGTGACGTTGTCGCTGAGAATGTTGAGACGGTGACCGGCCGGGTCGCCCCTGTTCTGGCTGGGGTCGTCCTTGAAAAGCGAATTTTCAATTTGCGTTGCCAAGGTCGCTTCATCGGTCGGGCCAGCCACGCCCCAAACGTTCTCCGCCCGCCATGCGGTGTAGCCGGCACCCACGATGCGGCTGTCCGCCGTGCCGTCCCACGACGTGTCGTGAGGGTTGCCGCCGCTCTTCAGAGTCTGGTGGGCGATCATCCCGGTGGTGTGGCTCTCCGCGATGACCGATTCATTCTGCACCTCCTTTTCAAGTATCTGAAAACATTGAGATCTGTTTTGCGGGTTCAGCTCGACACGGGCGTCCCTTTTGTTCGAGGGCGGTCACGACCCGCGCACTGACAAGGTCGGCGGCACGGATCTGGTGTGGTGCGTCGGGCACGATCTGCTCGCTGCTGAGGATACCGGCCTTGATGAGCTTACGAATTTGATGATGGCTGACACCAAGCTTTGCGGCTGCATCCCGCATTGTCAGCCACTCACCATTCTTATCAGCAGAGCGGTAGCCATGAATGCCACGAACGCGGCGTACCGACCCGACGCGGTGCGCCGTCCAGGTCTTGCTTTGGCCGGTCGGCATTCCCATTCGGTTCAGTGATGCGGCAATGTTTTGATCAGACCATCGGCCCGCCATGCTGCGCATGACGGCTAGCGCCTGCTCGGGTGTGCTACATCCGTGTTCACCGGTTCGCGGCTTGCGCACGCGCAGCTCGGAATGCTGGCCGCCCTTCCAGTGGATGACCAGCACGATCTCACCAGCCGCCTCGTCGATATCGACAACGATCTCGGTGATCAGGGGCCGCACCAGTCGCTGGCGCGTCCTCATCGTGGTTTGCGGCGCCTTCCATGCCGCCGCGAGATCATCGGCCAGTCCGGTGAAGTCGGGACGCACATCGTCAGTACCGGGCGTCCGCATTCGATCGAGCCGCTCCCGGCAATGCTCGACACGCTCCAGCGCAGTCTCCCACGTCTTCTCCAGCTGTGCTGCGATCAGGCGGTTGTCGGGATCGCAAGCAGCATAGCGGCGTTCGGCGAGCGATGCATCGTACTGGGCTTGCTGCAGCTCCAGCTCGGCGATGCGCCGCCGGTTCTGATCCTCGTCTGTGAGCATCCTTTCGGCCTCCTCAGCTGCCTCAATCGCCATCGGCGCCACGGCGCGCAGCATCTCGGCCGCGATGATCTCGTCGATGCGCTTGCCGGCGACGCTCAGGCAACGCCGCTGGCCCAACTGCACGTTCGGTTGTTCGCACCTGTAGATCGGCCGCGGATAGCGACCGGTGTATAGAACGCTGAGCCGACGACCGCAGTGTGCACAGCAGATGAGACCGGCCAGCAGGGCACGCCCACCTCGCCCAGACTTCGTGTCCCCAGCCCTGCCGTAGGCGTTGCCCGCAAGCGCCGCCTGATTGCGCTCGTACTCCGCCCAGCTGATGTAGCCCTCGTGATGATCTTTGATGAACACCTCCCACGTGCCCATCGGCTTGCGATGGCCATAGCTCTTGCGCGCACGGCCATCGACGATCGTGGTGCGCTTCTCGCTCTTGCCGTACGCGTAGACGCCAGCATAGAAGGGATTCTTTAGAATCGAGATGACGTTACGATACCTGATTGGCCGCCATTCGAATGATGTCAACGTCCGACCGTCCGACGGATAGGGAAAGTGGACGTTCTGCGACGCCATCCACAACAACACCTGGCGGGCGCTCCCGAGTTCACGGAACTTCTGAAAGACAAGCCTGATCACTTCCTGCAACCGCAGATCCGGATCGAGGCCAAGGCCGACGTACCGGTCCCAGGCGTAACCGATCGGACTCGAGATCCTCAACTCGCCGCGCTTGGCCTTCGATCGTGCTGCCTCGTACATCCGCGATCGGATGATTCCAAGCTCGAACTCACTGATGCTCCCCTTCATCCCGAGCAATAGGCGGTCGTTCGGTCGGCATGGGTCGTAAACGCCATCGAGGTCGATGACGCGGGCTTCCACCAATCCACACAACTCGAGCAGATGATGCCAATCACGTCCATTGCGCGCGAGTCGCGATGCGTCGAGACAAAGCACCGCGCCAACCTGTCCGGCGCACAGGGCGGCAACGAGGCGATCGAAGCCGGGCCGTTCGACGGTGCCACTGGCGGTGCGACCCAGATCGTCGTCGATTACTTCAACATTTGTGAAGCCGCGTCGACGTGCGACTTCAACCAACTCGTACTGGCGCCTCTGGCTCTCCAGGTTCAATTGAACCTGCTGTGGCGTCGACTGGCGGACATAGACGATCGCCTTTCGCTGGAGAACCACTGCTGGAAGGAGCGCGTCATGCGTGGTCATCGCTGACCTCCCGCGTTGCTACGCCGCCCGCCTCGAGCAGCAGCCGCGCCATCGCTCTCAGCACGGCTTGGCGCTCCGCTGGTGTCATGGCCCGAAATCGTACGTCGTCGAAAACAAGATTGAGCTGGCGTGCTGCCGTCAGGGCTGTGTGCCTGCAAGCGAGCTCCGTCCTTCGGACGAGCGGTAATCGCGCTTCCATCCTGCGCCTCCTGCGTGACGATGTTGCCGTCCGCGGAGACCAGCCGTGATTCGCAGGCGATGAGCAGCTCGTGCAGTGCGCAGAGCACCGCTAAGGAGACCCGTGGTGCGCCGACCTTTAGACCGGCGCAGTAGACCGCGTCGAGCTTCCACGCCGGCAGGATCGTCACGGCGCCGGGCGATAGCTCCACGTGCACGACATCACCTGATGCGCGCCGCTCGGCCTGAATACGACGCACGCTTCGCCCGTACAGCGGGTGCCAGCGATAATGGATTACGACATTCTGCCCGATATGGGCAGAATGACTGCGAGATTGCGCTGGGA
This sequence comes from Reyranella sp., assembly GCA_036493235.1. GTDB lineage: Bacteria > Pseudomonadota > Alphaproteobacteria > Reyranellales > Reyranellaceae > Reyranella. The sequence goes on along the minus strand of DASXQC010000094.1, from coordinate 312 downwards.
CGAAAGTCCTGGCTCTTCGCAGGCTCCGAGCGCGGCGCCGATCGCGCCGCCGTCATGGCGACGCTGGTCATGACCGCAAAACTTAACGACGTAGATCCGCAAGCTTGGCTCGCCGATGTCCTCACGCGCATCGCCGCCCATTCGTCGCATCGACTGGACGAGCTGCTACCCTGGAATTGGACCTTCTCAACCGCCCTCGCTGCCTGACCGACGTGTCAGGAATGGACGCTTACCGCCAGAACAAGTGGTGAGAATTTAGTGCCGCGACTCATCAGCAAGCTCGCATCGAGGGACGCTTTTTGCGCACTCGTT
>DASXQC010000093.1:0-12118 GCA_036493235.1 Reyranella sp. | reverse complement strand
TCGGCCGCGGTCCCGATCAGGCCGACGACCAGAGCGAGGACGATGCGCTGTCGGTGGTGTTCGAGACGTTGCCGTTGCCCGAGCGAGTCGAGTTGCTGGGCGCGCCGGTGCTCACGGTCGAGCTCTCGTCCGACAAGCCGGTTGCGAATTTGATCGCGCGGCTGTGCGACGTGCGTCCCGACGGAAAGTCGTTGCGGAGCAGCTTCGGCGTCCTGAATTTGACGCATCGCGACAGCCACGCCATGCCGAGCGCTTTGGTGCCGGGCGAGCGCTATACCGTGCGGCTGCAGCTCAACGATTGCGGCGCGTCGATTCCCGCCGGGCATCGGGTAAGGCTGGCGCTGTCGACAACTTACTGGCCGATGGTGTGGCCGGCGCCGGAGATTGCCACTGTGACGATCCATGCGGGCACGCTCGACCTGCCGATGCGGCCGGTCGGGTCGGAGCCGCCGATCGACTTCGCGGCCGTGGAGACCGCGACGCCGCAACGGCCGCGGCCCGTGAAGCCGGGCGTGGTGGTGTGGGACCATCTCGACGGGCTCGAGGTTGGCACCAACTTCCATTTCGAGCACGACCTCAAGGACGGCGATCCGACCAGCGCCGTCGTCGCCATGCGGCGCACCGGCACGCTCCGCCGCGGCGACTGGCGCACGCGCGTCGAGACCAGCATGCGCATGACCTGCACGCGCGAGACCTTCCGCGTCGAAGAAACGATGCAGGCGTTCGACGGCGACGACGAGGTCTGCGCGCGCAAATGGGACCGCACGATCCTTCGGAATCTTGTCTGACTACTTCCGGTTCTTCAGCACCACCGCGGCGATGATCAGGCTGAACGTCACAAGCCGTGGCAGATAGGAGTACGGCTCGGTGTCGTCGCTGAGGTGAATCGCGGCGACCACCAGCCGGCTCAGGCCGTCGATCGCGAAGGCCAGCGCGAACAGCAGGAAGAAGCGATCGTGCGTGCGCGTCCAGAAGCGCAGGAAGAACAGCGCCGCCACCAGGCTCAAGGTAGCGGCGGCGCCGGCCAGCGCGGGCATCAGGCCGATCATTGCGCGTCCCACACCAGGCCGTAGAGCAGCACGCCCATCGACGCGAGGGTCACGATCAGCCGCGGCAGCGACAGATCGATCTCGGGCGGCAGAAGGATCTTGTCGATGAACAGCAGCACGTTGGTGATCGTGAGACCGCCGAAGCACAGGGCGGTCCACAACAGCAGCCGGTAGCGGCTGCCGAGCCATGCGCGCAGCAGCAGGAAGGTGCAGAGTGCGGCCACCAGGGCACACAGGCTGTAGATCAGAGGCGCCATTCAGTTGTCCTTCCGGAACTTGAAGGCGTCGGCGAAGCGACGCAATCGCAACGGATTGCCGTGCACGATATTCGTCACCGGGATCAGCGCTTTGGCGTAGGTCTCAGCCAGCAGGTCGACCATCGGGTTCGCAAGGAAGCGCCAGCCCTCCTCGCCGGCCTCGATCAAGCCGCGCGCCTGCAGGGTCGCAAGCTCGGCCGAGGCAGCCGGTTCGGGCACGTATAGAGCGGCCGCGACCGTCCCGGCCGGCAACGGCTTGCCGGCACGGCGCAGCAGCAGCAGCGCCTCGAGCTGGGCTACCGAATCGATGTGCTCCAGCAGGAAAGCGCGCAGCGTCCCTGGTACCGGATCGTCCATTGTCCCTCTTGGCCGGGGAATTGGCAGGGGAAGTTGGCCTGCGGACACGTGGATGGGGGGCGCCCGCAGGCCACGACCAAGGGCCATCTCCGACATGCGGGGGAGCAGCGGTCGGAAAAGGTTTTCCCCAAGTGCCGCCCCTCCGAAATATCACATGGTGTGCAGTTGGCCAAACGACAATTACAGAGGCTCTGCCACCAGCTTGCCCTACCAGTTTGGCGCGCGCTTTTCGTTGAAAGCCGCCAGGCCTTCCTGGGCGTCGTCGGTCTCGATGATGTTGCAGATCGTCTCGACCGTGTTCTCGATCGCGCGGCGGTACTCGAAGTCGTTGGCGCGCATGAAGGCATCGCGCGCCAGCTCCATGACCAGCGGCGACTTGGCGGCGAAGTCCTGGGCGAGCGCGCGCGCCTCGTCCATCACCTGTGCGGCCGGCACGACCTTGTTGACCAGGCCCATGCGCTCGGCCTCCGCCGCGCTTACCGGCTTGCCGCTGAACAGAAGCTCGAACGCCTTGTGGCGGCCGATCTGGCGCGGCAGGTGCACGAAGTGCATCGCCGGGATCACGCCGACCAGGATCTCGGGATAGGCGAGGCTCGCGGTGTCGGCGGCGACGATGCAGTCGCAGGAGACGGCGAGCGTCACGCCGGCGGCACGCGCCGGCCCGGTGAGCGCCGCAATGGTCGGCTTGCCCATGCGGTATTGCAGGTCGTGCATCTCGAAATAGAGCTTCTGCAGGTAGCGCCTGAGGTCGAGGCCGCGCTTGCCGCGGATCATCGCGAGGTCCATGCCGGCCGAGAAGGCTCGAGTGAAGGCGCTGGTCAGGATGACTGCGCGCACGCCTTTATCGGCCTTGGCTTGGCGGTAGGCATTGTTGAGATCCTCGATCAGGCCGTGGTCGATCGCGTTGACCGGCGCGCGCGTGAGCGTGATCTCCGCGATCCGATCGCGCACGGCATAATTTAGGTTCTTGAACGCCACAGGCCTCTCCCGTCCGGTCGCGCACCATGTCGGTGTCGCAGCTTCCACGCAACCTGCTCCGACGCAGCCCGTTTACGCCTTGGACTTCAAGGAGAATCCAATGGGCGGACTGATCTACCTGGTGGGGCTCGTCGTTGTTGTGATGTTCATCCTGTCCCTCCTCGGACTGCGCTGAAGGGAGCGTGCCATGGCCGTCACTAGCACTACCGTTGTCGCTCCCGCTCCCTCGGCCGCCGCGCTCGGCGCCACACCGATCGCCAGTGTGCGGTCGGTGCAGTGGGGCGCCGTGATCCTGGGCGCTCTCGTCTCCAGCGCCATATGCCTGGTGCTGCTGACCTTCGGCGCCGGCATCGGCCTCAGCGCCACCTCGGCGCACCCCTACGCCGGTGCCTCACCCAAGGCGCTGGCTGTGATCTCGGCGCTCTACACCGCCGTGACCCTGATCGCAGCGTTCGCGGGCGGCGGCTACATCGCCGGCCGCATGCGTCTGCCCGCGGCCGAGGAGTTGGCGGAGCACGAGTTCCGCGACGGCGCCCATGGCTTCGCCGTTTGGGCGCTGACGCTGTTCATTGCCGGCCTGATTGCTGCGTTCGGCGCCGCCGGTGCGGTCAAGACTGCAATCCAGGCCACCGCCGCTGTCGCAGGCGGCGCCTCTGCGGGTGCGGCCTCCAACCCGCAGCTTACCAGCCAGATCTCGACATCGCCGACGGACTACGCGGTTGACCACATCCTGGCGCCGGCGCCGATGGGTGGCGGGCAGCCGGCCAATGGACAGGCCGCGGCCACTCCGCCGGCCGGCGCTGCGCCTGCCGCAACCCCGGCCCCTGCCTCAAATGGCGCCGGCATGCAGGCGGCCCCGTCGCGGGGCGACATGATCGCGCCGGTGAACCGCATCTTCGCGGCATCGATCAAGAGCGGCCAGCTCGACCAGAACGATCGGGCCACCCTGGTGGCGATCGTGCAGCAGCAGACCGGCCTGCCGCAGGCGGAGGCCGAGAAACGTGTCGACACTACCTACGCGCAGCTCAAGGACGCCGAAGCGAAAGTGCGCGACGCCGCCGAGCAGGCCCGCAAGGCCGCCCTGATCACCGCGTTCGGCGTGGCAGCAACGCTGCTGATCGGCGCGGCGGCGGCCACCGTCGGTGCCGCGGCCGGTGCGCATCATCGTGCAGAGCGGATCGCGATCGCATGGTTCGGCTCGCATCGCTTCTGGTGACGCAGTAACGTCGACCCCTCCAGTTGAGGGGTCGACCGTGACTTTGCCGTTGGAAGGTGTGCGCGTGATCGAGGTGGGCCAGGCGCTGGCCGGGCCGCTGGCCGGCGTGATCATGGCCGACATGGGCGCCGACGTGATCAAGATCGAGAAGCCCGACGGCGGCGACGATGCGCGCATCTGGGGCCCTCCCTACGGGCCCGACGGCAAGACCTCGCTCTACTTCTACTCGCAGAACCGCAACAAGCGCTCGGTCGTGCTCGACCTCAAGCTCGCGGCCGACGTCGAGAAGCTCCACAAGCTCTGTGAGACCGCCGACATCCTGATCCAGAACCTGCGGCCCGGCGTGGTCGACGAGATCGGCATCGGACCGGAGGCGATGCTCGAGCGCCATCCTCGGCTGGTCTACTGCTCGATCTGGGCGTTCGGCTACCAGGGCCCGCTCCGGATGAAGCCGGGCTTCGATCCGCTGCTGCAGGCCTATGGCGGCATGATGAGCGTGACCGGCCGGCCCGAGGATCCGCCGACCTTCTGCGGCGCCTCGATCAACGACAAGGCGACCGGCATGTTCTGCACGATCGGCGCACTGGCGGCGCTGCGGCAGCGCGACCGCACCGGCAAGGGCTGCCTGGTCGATACCTCGCTGTTCGATTCGGCGGTACACTGGGTCGAGGGCAGCGTGAACAACTACATTGCCAACGGCACCATTTCCAAGCGCCACGGCACGGGCGGCACCGTGATCGTGCCCTACCAGACCTTCGACTGCGCCGACGGCTTGGCGCTCTGCCTCGCGCCCGGCAACGACCGGCTGTGGGCGCGCTGCGCGCAGGTGCTGGGCCATCCCGACTGGGCGACCGATCCGAAGTACGCCAAGAGCGCCGCGCGCGTGGCCCACAAGACCGAGCTGCTGCCGATGATCGCCGCGGCGATGAAGTCGAAGACGCGTCCCGAATGGGTCGAGGCGATGGAAAAAGCCGGCGTGCCCTGCGCGGCGGTCAACGATATCGGCGAGTTGGTCAACGCGCCGCAATTCGCCGCGTCGGAGATCGTGCAGCAGCTTCCCGGCGGCGATCCCAAGGTGGTCGGCCTGCCGATCACCTTCGACCGCAAGCGGCCAACCTCAGCCCGCTCCTCGCCCAAGCTCGGCGAGCACACCGATGAGGTGCTAGACAAGCTGTAGGATCGCCTCATTTATTTTGTAGCGCTTGCTCCAAAATAGCGCTTTGATGGCGCGATGTCCCGCCTCAAGGACTTCGACGAGGAGCGCGCGCTCGATTCGGCGGTCGATTGCTTCTGGAAGCACGGCTACGAGGCGACGACGGTGCGCGACCTCGCCGACGCCATGCAGATCGGCGGCGCCAGCCTGTACAACGCCTACGGCGACAAGCGCGCGCTGTTCGGGCGCTCGCTCGAGCGCTATGCCAACCGCTCGATGCGCGACCGCATCGCCCGCATGGAAGCGGAGCACCGGCCGAAGGAGGCGATCCGCGCCTTCCTTGCCGAGATCGTCGATCGCTCGCTGAAGGATCCCGACCGCAAGGGCTGCCTGCTGATCAATAGTGCGCTCGACGTGGCGCCGCACGACGCCGAGATCGGCAAGGTCGTGGCCGGCTATCTCGACGAATTGCGGGCCTTCTTCCGGCGCAACATCGAGGCGGCGCAACACGCGCGCCAGGCGCCCGAGACGCTAGACGCGGAGGAGATCGCCGGCCATCTGCTGGGCGTCCTTGCCGGCATCCGCGTGCTGGCGCGCACCGGCGCAAAGCGCAAGGCGCTGGAGAGCGTCGCCCGCCCTGCCCTCGCCCTGCTGGATGGGCCGCGATGATCGAGCACCTGAACGACACCGCGCTGAACGCACTGCCGGACGACGCGCCGGTGGTGATGCTGAACCTGATGCGCTTCCGCGAGCGCTCGCTCGACGGCAATGGTAGCGGCTGGGACGCCTACCTGCGCTACAGCCAGCTCACCATCAAGCTGATCAAGGCGCGCGGCGGCACCATCATCTGGACCGGCGACGCCGAGGCCGTGGCGCTCGGCGTGCCGGAGGCCCATCGTTGGGACTACGTGGCGCTGGTGCGTTACCCTTCGCGCGCGGCCTTCCTCGACATGATGCACTCGCCCGAATACGCCACGGCCAATGTCGAGCGCGAAAACGGCTGTCTCGACCATGCGATCGTGGCGATGCGCGAAACCTATCGGAAATTCACCTAGGAGGGGCCGGTCGTGGTCAAGCGTCTCAGCGAACTGCCTGAAGTCGAGGCCCGGCATTTGAGCCCCGATCGCGTGGTCTGCCCAACCTATGACGATACGCCGTTGTTGCCCGGCAAACCGCTCGCCGAGCGCCGCGTCGCGATCATCTCGACCGCCGGCCTGCACAAGCGCGGCGACCGGGCGTTCCGTCCGGGCGACGGCAGTTACCGCGTCATCCCGGCCGAGACGACGGCGAGCGATCTGGTGATGAGCCACGTCTCGGTGAACTTCGACCGCACCGGCTTCCAGCAGGACCACAATGTCGTCTTCCCGATCGACCGGCTGCGCGAGCTGGTGGCCGACGGCACGGTCGGCTCGATGGCGGCGATCCACTACTCCTTCATGGGCGCCGTCCCGCCCGCGGCAGCCGAACCGCATGCCCAGCATCTCGCCGGCCTGCTCAAGGCCGACAAGGTCGACGCCGCGCTGCTCGTCCCGGTTTGACCGGCCTGCACGCGCGCCGTCGGCGCGCTGGGCCACTTCCTCGAGCGCCAGGGCATTCCCACGGCCGGCATCAGCCTGGTGCGCGAGCACACCGAGATTGTCCGCCCGCCGCGTGCGCTGTGGGTTACCTTCGAACTTGGCCGGCCGCTCGGCATTCCCGACGATCCGCCGTTCCAGCGCCGCGTCGCCAAGGCCGCGCTCGACCTGCTGGCACGCACCGACGGGCCGATCCTTGCCGACTATCCGGAGGACGTGCCCGAGGTCACCGACTTCAGCGGCTGGGCTTGCCCGATCAACCTGGCGCCGAGCCAGGTCGATTCGCTGGCTGCTGAGATCGACCGCCTCGCCACTTGGTACGACCAGTCCGTGGCCAGGCAAAGCCGCACGACCGTCGGCGTATCGGGCCTCGACATGCCGGCCGCCGGCGCGCTGGTCACGCGCGCACTGAACGGCGACCTGCCCGAGGCGCAGCCGCTAAAGGAGGCGATCGACGATCTGCGCGCCTACTATCTGGAGGCGGCCTCGGCCTTCCCCGATCCCGGCACGGTGACGACCCGCAAGAAGTGGTTCTGGGACGAGACGCAGCTCGCCAGGGCGCTGCTGGCGCTGCAGCCCAAGCTCGCCGCCAGCGACGACCCGCAGCACAAGATCCTCGGCCACCTGACACTGATCCCGGCGACCGAGCGCCATCGCCTCGGCTAGCGCGGCGCGCGCGCGACCTCCGGCGCTGCTGGTGTCATGAGCTGTTGCGTCAGCGCCGGGCAGTTCACCGTCTTCGCCGTGCCGATGGCCGGCGTCGGGATCGGGAAAACGCGGCCGAGCGAGATTTGCGGATTGCGGATCTTGCCCGTCACGGCGACCGGCCCATGCAGGTCGAGCAGGTCGAACGACTTCCGCTCCGCCTTGACCTGGACATTCACCGCCTGGTTTTGCAGGCCGACGGTGCCATCGACGTGCAGGATCGACTTCTGGGTGTCGAGCAGGGCGTGGTCGAAGGTGACGGTGCCGTTCTGGAAGTTCATCCGACCCGCCGCGCACAGGATCGGGATGCGGCGGTCGCCGGTGACGTAGAGGATCAGCGCGTCGAACAGCTGCAGGCTCGCCTCGCTCACCATCAGGCTCGAGATCGAGCCGCTCGTCAGGCCAATCTCAACGTCGCCAGTGGCCGTACCCATCACATGCGCAAGCGAGCGGCCGGTGCCGACCAGGTTTACGTGGCCCTGAATGCCGCCTTGCGTCGTGTCGAAAAACTTCGAGTTGCGGAAGAACGTCTTGAGCTGGATGGCGGTGCCGGTGAGGTTCGCATGCACCTTCGGCGTGTCGGTGCGTGCATCGAGGCCGAGTTCGCCGGTGATGCTGCCGGAGCCGATCAGCGCCAGCTTGATCGGACTCACCTTGGCGACGCCATTGTTGATCAGCACACGGCCCGATAGCGCCTGCACCGGCAGATAGTCCGGCGCCACGACTTTCCGCGCGTCGAGCGTGATGTCCATGTTCATCGCCCGCAGCTTCTCGACGTGCAGCGGTACGTTCGGGAAGAGTTCGCCGCGCGCCTGGAGCTGCTGCTGCGTCTGGGCCTGCTGCTGGTTCATCGTGCCGGTGGCCGGCGCCGCACCGACCAGCGGCGCGAGGTCCTTGAAGGCGAGGTTGTTGGAGACGAGCTTGGCGGTCAGTAATTCCGGCTTCTTGCGCTCGTCGACCGTGACGTCGCCGGCGAGGTCCGAATCGCCGACATGCCACTGCGTCTTCACGAACTTCCACACGCCGGGGTCGCGCTCGAGCTTGCCGCTGATCTTGTAAGGCGCGGTCGGCGGGCCGGGGATGCCGAGCAGCGGGTAGATCTGGTCGAGGTTGGGGCCGCTGAGCGTGAGATCGACGTCGGGATCGACCCACTGGAACGGGTCGGCGACCTTGCCCTTGGCAGTGAGCTTGGTGCCGCCGAAGGTGACCTCGAGGTCGATCGGGTACGGCTCCTTGGTATCGCGCAGCATGATTGCCGAACCGCCGGTGAAGTCGACGATCAGCGGCTGGTTCTCGAGCTTGCCCTTGAGCTTCAGCTCGGCCTGCGGCTGGGCACCGGCCTTGCCGGACGCGGTCGAGATCGTGCCGTCGAGCGCGAGCTTCCGCTTGGAATCCTGATAGGTGATCTTGCCCTCGCTGATCTCGAGCCGGCCGATCAGCGGAGTCTGAAACCGGTCCTTGGGCTTGACGGCCTCCGCCGCGGCACCCCCCGGGCTTTCCCACATGCTCCAGTTGAGCTCGTCGTGCGGGCCGCCCTTCTCGACGATGACCTCCGGCTTGCGCAGGGTCAGATGCGGCAGAACGATATCGCCCTTCAGCAGCGGCCACAGGCGGATGGTGAAATCGACCTCATCCGCCTTGAGCATATGGTCGGTTTTGGCCCAGTCGGCGTTGGCAACCTTCAGGCCCGTGACATGGACATGCGGCGCCATGCTCCAGTCGACGCTCAGCTTCTCGATCTTGGTTTTGCGGCCGGAAAAGCCGCTGGCCTGCCGCTCGACGATCGACCGGAAGTCGGACGAGGTCAGGTAATAATAGCCGCCCGCCACGGCGGCGCCGACCAGCACCACCAGAACTCCGAGCGTCCATCCGAGGATCTTGGCGAAGCGTTTCATGGCTGTACAAGAGGGCCAAACGATCCGCCCGGCGTGATTGTTCCCTATTTGCCGCGGCGGTCGATGAAGTCGAGCATCGTCCGGGCGCAGAGCTCGGGATGGGTCGCGGCCACGTGATAGGAATCCCCCGGAACCACCATGAATTCCGATTTAGGGATCATCTGCTGCCAGCCGCGCACCGCCTCGACCGAGCCGAGCCCGCTGCCATCGGTGGTGACGACCAGGGTCGGGCACCGGATCGACGACAAGTCGGGCCGCACGTCGATCGCCGGCACCGAGCGGATGAAGCCGAGTTGGGTCGAGAGCGGCGTCCCGCCCATCAACTTCGCCCAGCCCTCCATCATCTCCGGCGGCATGGTGCTGCCAAGGCGGCCCGGCATGGTCCAGCGCGCCCAGCTCTCGACGCCCTTGCCCTCGATATGCTCCAGCCACGAGGCCGCACGCGGGCCGACCGACACCTCGCCCGAGACGATGCCGCCCAGCACGGTCAGCGTGCGCACGCGATCGGGATGGCGCGCCGCCAACCGGAGCGCGATCGGGCACGCCACCTTGGCCGCACCGATATGGAAGCGATCGAGACCGAGCTGGTCGGCCAACGCCAGGAAATCGTCGATGATGCGTTCGACCGACCAGCGGTAATCGATTGGCATCGCCGTCGACTGGCCGAAGCCGCGCATATCGGGCCGCACGACGCGGAAGCGCCGGCCCATCGATGGCATCCAGGCATTCCAGGCTTCGCTGCTTTCGGCATTACCGTGCAGCAGGAGCATGGTCTCGGGCTGTTGCCAGGAATCCGCGAAGGTCTCATCTCGGTAGTGCATCTCGAGATCGGGCGTAATGCGGGCACGGGGCATGGTCTCTCTCTTACTCAGGCTGGATACCGGCGCTTCGGATCACGTCACCCCACTTCTGGGCGTCGGCACGGATCAGGCGGGCAAAGCTCTCGGTATCGGTCGGCGCGGGATCGGCACCCTGCAGCGCGAGCTTCTTCTCCACCTCGGGCTCGCGAAGGATGGCGCACAGCTCCTGATTCAGCTTCTGCACGATCGGCTGCGGCGTCGCCGCCGGAGCCAGGATGCCGTTCCAGCCCAGCACGCGGTAGCCCGGCACGCCGGCCTCGGCGATCGTCGGTACATCCGGCAGCAGCTCCGATCGTTTGGAGGTGCTGACGCCTAGCGCGCGCAGCTGCTTGTCGCGCACCAGCGGCACCGCCGTGATCGGCGTGTCGAAGAACATCGACACCTCGCCCGCCATCAGCGCCTGCTGCGCCGCCGGCGCGCTGCGATAGGGCACGTGCGTGAGCTCGATGCCCGCCATCGAGCGGAACAGCTCGGCGCCGAGATGGGCCAGGCTGCCGCTGCCGACCGACGCATAGGTCAGCCGGTCCTTCCTGCTGAGCGCGATCAGCTCCTGCACCGACTGGGCTGGCAACGACGGTGGCACCAGCAAGACCAGCGACACGGTGGTGAGCGTGGTCACACCGACCAGGTCCTTGATCGTGTCGTAGGGCAGATGCTGCTTCAGCGCGGGATTCACGGGATGGCTGGGATAGACCATCAGCAGCGTGTAGCCGTCGGGCGGTGCGCGCACGACGACCTCTGTGCCGATGATGCCGCTCGCGCCGCCCTTGTTCTCGATGATCACCGGCTGCCCCAGCCGCTCCGACAGCCGCTGCCCGACGATGCGCGCCACGATGTCGGTAATGCCGCCTGGGCCGGTAGGCACGACGATGCGGATCGGACGCGAGGGATAGGTGTCGGCCCGCGCCAGCCCTGGAGCAGTCATGAGGGAAAGCAAGGCGACGGATACGCGACGTCTCGACAGCATCATGCGGCGACCCTGAAAGCGTGGCGAAAACCGGTCAAGACAGCCCTTCTGCATCGTGACACCGTCGACCGATTCGGCTCATGATGACGCGCATGAACCAGCCCGCCATCGTCGATCGCACAATCACCGGACGCGAAGCGTGGACGCGTGATCACGTCAGCGACGATGACTATCGCATCGCGCTGTCACGCGACGAGCAGAGCGAACTCCTCGACGCAACGAAGACGCTGCGCCGCCAACCGGTGCCAATGCTGGCGCTGCGCGCTGACAGCGTCGACATGCCGGCCTGCCGCACGGCGATGGCAAAGGTGCGCACGGTCCTGACTGAGGGTCCGCGTTTCGCTTTGCTGCAAGGCCTGCCGCTCGACGGTATGTCGCTCGACGAAGCCAAGTCCCTCTACTGGATACTGTCGTCGATGCTGGCACGGCCGGTCGCGCAGAAGCTCGACGGCACGATGATCTACGACGTGCACGACACCGGCCGTAAGGCGCTGCCCGGTAGCGGCGTGCGACCGGACAAGACCAACATCGACCTGCAGTTCCACAACGACAATTCCTACAACTTCACCATGCCGGAGTTCGTCGGGCTGCTGTGCGTGCGCCCGGCAAGGGACGGCGGCATGAGCCGAGTCATGAGCTTCGCCACCGCGCACAATGCGTTGCGCGAGCGCCACCGCGAGGTATTGCCGAGGCTCTACCAGCCGTTCTGGTTCGACCGTCAGCGCGAGTACCATCCCGGCGAACCCGAGACCTTCTCCGCCCCGGTCTTCATCCGCAACGGCGAGCGCCTGCAGGCACGCCTGTCGCTGCACCAGATCCGCGGCGGGTACGCGTTGAAGGACGGCGCGATGGACAACGAGACTACGGCCGCTCTCGAGGCGGTCAAGGACGTGTTTGCCGACTCCTCGCTGCAGTACCAGTTCCGGCTCGAACCCGGCGACATCCAGTTCGTCGCCAACCGCGAGATCGGCCACAGCCGTACCGAGTTCCATGACTTCGACGAAGCCGAGCGCCGCCGCCTGCTGGTCCGCCTGTGGCTGCGCGACGGCGGCGCGCAGGGCTACATCGGTTAGCCCTCAGCGACTTGGTCTCTCAGTACGGACGGTC
>DASXQC010000092.1:0-3650 GCA_036493235.1 Reyranella sp. | reverse complement strand
GCGGCGGGCTTCTCGCCGAGATGCTCCAGCATCATCACCGCCGACCAGAAGGTGCCGATCGGGTTGGCGACGCCCTTGCCCATGATGTCGAACGCCGAGCCGTGGATCGGTTCGAACATCGACGGGAAGGCGCGCTCGGGGTTGAGGTTCGCCGTCGGCGCGATGCCGAGCGAGCCCGCCAGCGCCGCGGCGAGGTCGGACAGGATGTCGGCGTGGAGGTTGGTCGCGACGACCGTGTCGATCGACTGCGGCCGGATCACCATGCGCATGGTCATGGCGTCGACCAGCATCTTGTCCCACGTCACGTCCTTGAACTCGGCCGCGATCTGGTTGGCGACCTCGTCCCACATCACCATGGCGTGGCGCTGGGCGTTCGACTTGGTGACGACGGTCAGCAGCTTGCGCGGCCGCGACTGCGCCAGTTTGAACGCGAAGCGCATGATCCGCTCGACGCCGGCGCGGGTGAACATCGACACGTCGGTCGCGGCCTCCAGCGGCGAGCCCTGGTGCACGCGGCCGCCGACGCCTGAGTACTCGCCCTCGGAGTTCTCGCGCACGATCACCCAGTCGAGCTCGTTGCCGTTGACGGCACGCAGCGGCGAGGTGATGCCGGGCAGCACGCGGGTCGGCCGCACGTTGGCGTACTGGTCGAACGGCTGGCAGATCGCGAGCCTGAGGCCCCACAGCGTGATGTGGTCGGGAATCTCGGGATGGCCGGCCAAGCCGAACAGGATCGCGTCGTGCCTGGCGATCTGATCGCGGCCATTCTCCGGCATCATGCGGCCGTGCTTCTTGTAGTACTCGCCGCCCCAGTCGAAGTGGTCGACCTTGAAGGCGAAGTTGCCCTCGCGCGTGGCGATGGCGGCCAGCACCTCGACGCCGGCGGAAATGACTTCGGTGCCGATGCCGTCGCCGGGAATGGCAGCGATTGCGTAGGTTTTCATGATCCCTCCAAGACGAGGGCGCGACCTTAGAAACAGGTCCGGGACGCGGCAATGGCCTATACTTGCCGCAGTGCCCAGCCGCGCCTCTTTGCTTGTCCTGATTTCACTCGCCGTCCTGGCCGGGATCGTCGAAGTCGTCGTCGCGCGATATTTCCTGCTCGACGATGCGCTGATCCACGTGCGCGCGGCCGACCTCTTGCTGCAGGCGGGCTTCCCGACCGCCGACGGTGTGACCCGCTCGTTCGCCGATTCCAGTCCGCTGTACCTGCTGCTGACGGCTGCCGGCCTCATGCTGGGCGGCTCGTTCTACGTGACGAAGATCCTGTCGCTCGCCGCCTTCGCCGCGCTGGTCGCGGTGCTGACCGTCGCAGCCTGGCGCGAGCGCCATCCGCAGGCGCGGTTGGTCATCGTCGCGCTGCTGGTGCTCGTGCTGTCGCCATTCGGCGTCAAATGGCTGACCGACGGCATGGAGACGAGCCTCGCCGTGCTGTTTGCGTTCATGCTCGCGCATACGTTGGACCGCGAGCACCATCGACCTGTCGGTGTCGGCGTGATCGCGCTGCTGTGCGTCTTGCTGCGGCCCGAGCTCGTGGCTCTCGTCGCCGTGGCCGTGGTTGGCCAACTCGTGCGCTCGAACCGTCGTCTGGCGATGACTACGGCCCTGGGCGGGCTTGCGGCGGTCGCCGTGCTCTACGGCGTGTTCGGCGGCCTCTTGTCGGATGCCGCGGTCGCCAAGCTGCGTTACGGCTATTCGCTGATGGAGTTCCTCGAGCTGCTCGCGGGCGTGGCCGCCGGCGCTGGACTGCTCGGCGTCGGCCTGGCGCTCGCATGGCTCGGCCTGGTGGCCGTCACGATCCGGGCAGGGCGCACCGAGCCTGCTCTCCTGCTCGGCGAGCTGTCATTCCTGCCGGTGCTGGTTGCCATCGCCGTGCGCGGCGAGGCAGTCGAGGGCATCCGGCCGCTTCTGCCGTTCCTGGCGTTCTCACTGGCCTGTGGCGTCGCGCTCGTCCGGCGCTGCGTGCCGCCAAGCTCCCTACGCGCGCGCGCGCTGATGCCGCTCGCGGTCGTGGCCGTCGGTGTCTGGTTGGTCGATGCCGTCGCCTTCGAGCGCATCGTGAGCGCGCAGGCGCGGTCGATGGAGGCGATGCGCACGCGCGACTGGTCGGCGTTGCGCGGCCACACCGGGGTCGCCTGGGATGTCGGTTACCTCGCCTATTTCACGCAAGCGCCGGTGTGCGATGCGCAAGGCCTGATCGACGGACGGGCGTTCGCGCATCTCTCCCTGACGGATCGCCTGCAGCACTGCGCCCGGGTGGCCGACTTCGCCTTCGTCGATCCGGCGCGCTTCCACATCCTGACGACCGCGCTCGACATGAACGGCTGGCGCGTCTGCGGCCGCTTCGACTTCGCGCATCGCCGGGGACCGGTGAACGTCTATCTGATCGTGGCGCCCTCGCTCGCGCACGAGCCGTTCTGTCCGGCCTCGGCGCCGCGGATCGACGGTGTGGACCAACTTCGCCAGGCTGCGCGATAGATGCGCTACGCCGTCTACGGCCTGACGATCGAGAGCGCGTTCCCGCTCGACACGCTGCCGTCGCCGGAGGGGGACGGGCCGGCGGACGTGCGCCTCCTGCACGCGCCGCCGGGCACGTTCACCGGCTTCGATGCCAGCGCGTCGACGACGACATGGTATCGGCGCGAGTTGCTTGCGGATGGCAGCGTCTACCTCGCCATCCCCGACGTGCTGCAGGCCATGATCGGCGCCGACGGTCGCGTGGCGCAGTGCGCGCCCGCGCCGGACGGCGACCCGCGGGCCTTCGAGGCCAATGTGCTGAACTTCGTGGCGACCGCCGCGCTCACGTTGCAGGGCGAGGAGCCGCTGCATGCCACGGTGGTG
The DNA here is from genome assembly GCA_036493235.1 of Reyranella sp. Taxonomy (GTDB): domain Bacteria; phylum Pseudomonadota; class Alphaproteobacteria; order Reyranellales; family Reyranellaceae; genus Reyranella. Next base: position 809 of record DASXQC010000092.1, on the reverse strand, counting down.
CGCCTCGACGGGCGCGCCGTCGGCTTCCTGGGCGACAGCGGCGCCGGCAAGTCGACCATGGCGGCTTTCCTGCTGGCCGAAGGCGCCGAGCTCGTGACCGACGACATGCTGCGCGTCGCCTACGACGGCGGTGAGGCGATGGCCTATCGCGGCCCGCCGCGGCTGAAGCTGTTCGACGAGCAGGCGCGCCTTCTGCTGCCGGCTGCCGCGCGCGACGCTGCGTTCAACCCGATGAGCGGCAAGCTTCTGGTCGAAGCGGTGTCCTCGCGGGACGATCGCTTCCCGCTGTCGGCGTTGTTCTGGCTCGACGAGGCACCGGCCGAGGCGGTCTCGGTGCGTCTCGTGCAGGGCGCCGAAACCATCCGGATCCTGCTCGCCTCGACCCTGCACCGCGATCATCGCCCGCCGGAGCGGATTGCGTGCCAACTACGCGCGCTGGAGCGGCTGGCGAAAGCCGTGCCGCTGTTCGCCCTGGCGTATCCGCGCCGGCATGAGCGCCTGCCGGCGGTTGCCGACGCGATGCGCCGAAGCCTCTGACCATGTTTGCCGTCGTCTTCGAATCGAACGATCTCCTGATAGGGCTCGACGAGACGCTGGAGGGCAGCCGGATCGCAGGCTCGATCCGCCTCGATGCGCGCGACGATCTGCGGACGGCGCTCGGTCTTGCCGACAAATCGATCGGTGATGCGATGCTCTGCCTCCACGCCTGGCGCCGTTGGGGCGATGCTTTCGTCGAGCGGCTGGCCGGCGATTTCGCCTTCGCACTGTGGGACGAATCGCGGCGACGGCTGCTGCTGGTGCGCGATCAA
>DASXQC010000091.1:0-1549 GCA_036493235.1 Reyranella sp. | reverse complement strand
CCGGTCGACGTCGAGCACGATCAGCGCGCCCGAGGCGCGATAGCGCTTGATATAGGCCAGCGCGCGGGCCAGTTCGCGCTCGAAGCCGCGCCGGTTGGAAATGCCGAGCAGGAAGTCGGTGTCCGCGGAAGCTTGCAGCTCCTCGATTTTCCGGAGCGCACGCGCCAGCTCGCCGCGAACCCGCCGGATCGACGTTTTCGCCCTCTCCGCCGAAGGGACTGGCCTGGACGCGCCGCGTTTACTCGCTTTCCGGGATTTGCGAGGACGAGCCGGGGTCCGCTTTTTCATGGGCATTCCGCTGCCTAACCCGCATTTCCTGACTTGCCGGGATTCACCAAGACAGGATAGTGCATTCCCTCTTCCCTGCCACGCCTTGCCGCCAACAGGTCCGACCGTATAATCGGCCTAACTTTCTGGATTCTTGAGAGAATTAACCCAATGTCCGCTGCGATCGCCATCATCATGGGAAGCCAGTCCGACTGGGACACCATGCGGCACGCGGCCGAGACGCTCAGGGAACTCGGGATCGACTGCGACAAGCGCATCGTCTCGGCGCACCGCACTCCGGATCGGCTGGTGGCTTTCGCCAAGGGCGCCAAGGCACAAGGCTACAAGGTGATCATTGCCGGTGCGGGCGGCGCGGCACATCTGCCGGGCATGACCGCCTCGATGACGGAACTTCCGGTGTTCGGTGTCCCCGTGGAATCCAAGGCGCTCGCGGGCGTCGATTCGCTCTACTCCATCGTGCAGATGCCGGCCGGGATTCCCGTCGGCACGCTCGCCATCGGCAAGCCGGGCGCCATCAACGCCGCGCTGCTCGCGGCCAGCGTCCTGGCACTGAACGATACCGCACTCGCCAAGCGGCTTGCCGCCTGGCGCAGGAAACGCACCGACGCGGTCGCCGAGCGTCCGGAGGAATCGGCGTGAGCGACACCAACCGGGTGAAGTTGAAGCCGGGCGACACCATCGGAATTCTCGGCGGCGGACAACTGGGCAAGATGCTGGCGATGGCGGCGGCGCGGCTCGGCCTGCGCTGCCAGGTGTTCTCGCCCGATCCGGACTCACCGGCCTTCGACGTGGTGCTGAACGCGACCTGCGCCGAATATGCCGACGTCGAGGCGCTCGAGCTGTTCGCCAATGACGTCGACGTCATCACCTATGAGTTCGAGAACGTGCCGGCATCGGCCGCATTGGTCCTCGGCGCGCGGCGGCCGGTGCTGCCCGACCACAAGATCCTCGAGACCACGCAGGACAGGCTGGCCGAGAAGGACTTCGTGAAGCGACTCGGCATCGGCACGGCCAACTATGCCGACGTGTCGACGGCCGCGAGCTTGCGCGCGGCGATCCCGAACATCGGGTTGCCTGCCGTGCTCAAGACCCGCCGCTTCGGCTATGACGGCAAGGGCCAGGCGATCATCCGCGAGGGCGACAATCCCGATCGCATCTGGGCCGATCTCGGCACCAAGTCGGCGATCCTCGAAGCCTTCATTCCGTTCGAGCGCGAGATTTCGGTGATCGCGGCGCGTTCCGCCGACGGCGCGGTCGAGTG
>DASXQC010000090.1:0-5785 GCA_036493235.1 Reyranella sp. | reverse complement strand
CGCCATGATCGACTTGGAGCCGCCGGTGCCGCCGCCCGCGATCAGGAGGTCGCTGTCGCCCTGGATCAGCTTGATCTTGTGGAACGGGATGCCGAGCTTGGTGGTCAGCACCTGGGCGAACGCCGACCAGTGGCCCTGGCCATAGTCGAGCGTGCCGGTGATGATGGTGACGTCGCCATTGTCCTCGAAGCGCAGCCCGCCCATCTCGTTCATCGGCGGCGCGGTAACCTCGAGATAGTCGCCAATGCCGAGTCCGCGCAGCTTGCCGCGCTTCGTGCTCTCTTCCTTGCGCTTGGCGAAGCCGTCGATGTCGGCGAGTGTCAACGCCTTGTCGAGCAGGGCGGTGAACTCGCCCGAATCGTAGGTCGTGCCGGACGCGGTCTTGTACGGCATCTCCTCCGGCTTGATGTGGTTCAGCTTGCGCATCGCCACCTGGTCGAGGCCCATCTCGCGCGCGGCGGCATCGATCAGCCGCTCCATGAAATAGTTGGCCTCCGGGCGTCCGGCGCCGCGATAGGCGCCGATCGGCGAGGTGTTGGTGAAGCAGACCTTGGTCGAGACCTCGATCAGCGGCGTGCGGTAGATCGCGGCGAGATTGCGGGTCACGCCCAGCGCGCCCATCGCCGCGCCGACATTGGAGAGATAGCCGCCGAGATTGGCGTAGCCGTTCAGCCGCACCGCCAAGAAGCGGCCGTCCTTGTCGAGCGCCAGCTCGGCGTCGAAGTCGTGGTCGCGGCCGTGCTGGTCGGAGAGGAAGCTGCCCGAGCGCTCGTCGGTCCACTTCACCGGCCGGCCGAGGATCTTCGAGGCGTGGAACATGCCGGCGTACTCGGGATAGGGCGAGCCCTTCATGCCGAACGAGCCGCCGACATTGCCGGTCAGGATGCGCACCTGGTCCGGCTTGACGCAGAGCAGGGCCGCCATCTGGTTCTTGAGGCCGAAGGCGCCCTGGTTGCCGGCCTGGAAGGTGTAGCGGTCGGTCGCCTTGTCGTAGAAGGCGGTCGCCGAGCGCGGCTCCATCGCGCAAACGACGATGCGGTTGCTGATCAGGCGGAGCCGCGTCACGTGCGCGGCGCTGGCGAAGGCCTCGTCGATCTTGGGCGTGTCCCCGTAGTGGTAGTCGGCGCAGACATTGCCCGGCACGTCGCCGTACACCTCGGGCGCACCCGGCTGCGCCGCCTCGCGCGCATCGGTGACCGACGGCAGCGCCTCTATGTCGAGCACGACGGCTTCGGCTGCATCGCGTGCTTCAGCCAGCGTCTCGGCCACGACGAAAGCCACCGGATCGCCGACGAAGCGGACCTTGTCGGTCGCCAACGAATAGCGGGTCGGCGTCTTCATCGGCGAGCCGTCGCGCTGCGGCACCATCATTACGGTCTTGAGCGGACCGAAGCCCGCTTCATTGAGATCGGCGCCGGTCCACACGCCCAGCACGCCCGGCATCGCCTTCGCCTCGCTCGTGTCGATGCCCTTGAGGATGCCGTGCGCCACCTGGCTGCGCACCATCACGCAATATGCCTGGTTCTCGGAGCTGATGTCGTCGCTGTAGCGGCCCTCGCCTTTCAGCAGCGTCGGGTCTTCCTGGCGCGGTACTGGCTGGCCGATCGCGAATTTCATCGAATCGAGAGTGTCCGCTACGAAAGGCGCGTTCATGAGCCGTCCATCGAAATGGGGTTATTTCCCGCCGACTATAGCGCGAAAAGGGTCTCGTATCGCGGTTCATCGGCGCGCTGATATGTGGTCCGTCCCGACCCGCGCTGCAAGAATAATGCCCATTCGTTGGCTGGAGAGCAGATGTCCGCAATTGCATGGGAGTTGCCGGAAGAAGTCCGCGCGGTACGTGACGGGTTAATCGACTTTGCTCGCAAGGAAGTATTGCCGCGTCATGACAGGCACCACGACTTGTTCGAGAATCCGCGCCGCCTCTATCGCGAGGACGGACGATTCTCCGACGAATTGAAGGGTCTTATCGGCGAGGTGCGGCGCGCTGCGGCCAAGGCCGGCTACTACAACATGTGCGTGCCCGAAGCGCTGGGCGGCGGCGGGTTGGCGCATCTGGCCTACTACGTCGGCTGGGAGGCGTTGTTTCATCTCTGCGGCCCGCAGAACTGGCTGATGCTGTACGTGATCAGCCATTGGGCGTTCGGGCCGAGCCGGCTGCTGGAAAAGGTAACGCCCGAAGCGCGGGAAAAGATTCTCGCGCCCATGATGGCGGGCGAAGCATCGATGTGCTTCGGCCTCAGCGAACCCGGTGCGGGTTCGGACGCAGCAGCGCTCGCGACCAAGGCCGTGCCCGACGGCAACGCCTGGCGGATCACCGGCCGCAAGATCTGGACCTCGAACTCGCCGGTCGCCGACTACTGCATCGTGTTTGCCATCACCGATCCCGAGCGTGCGGCGGCCCGCAAGGGCGGCATCTCGGCCTTCCTGGTGCCGACCTCCTCGCCGGGCTTCGAGGTTCAGCGCATCATCAAGCTGTTCGGCCATATCGGCGGCGACGAGGCCGAACTGCGGCTGGAGGACGTGCGGGTCGAGCCGTGGCAGCTGGTCGGTGAGCTGCACCAGGGATTCGCGGCGGCGCTTTACGGCGTGTCGCTGGGGCGCATCTACAATTCGGCGCGCGCCGTCGGCTACGGCCGCTGGGCGCTCGAGAAGGCGCTCGACTACACGCAGCAGCGCAAGGCGTTCGGCAAGGCGATCGCCGAGTACCAGGGCGTGACCTTTCCGCTGGCCGAATCGGCGATGGAGCTGCACGCTGCGCACCTGATGGGCCTCAATGTCGCCAGCCTGCTCGACCAGGGCGCGCCGGCGGTGAAGGAACTCGCCATGGCCAAGGCCTATTCGGTGCAGGTCGGCTACAAGGCCGTCGACCGCGCCATGCAGACGCACGGCGCCATGGGCTTCACCAACGAGCTCGGCCTGCATCACGCCTGGCATTCGTTGAGGATTGTCAATGTCGCGGACGGTACCAACGAGATCCTCAACCGCTCGATCGTGCAGCGCCTATTGAAAGGCGACACGGAACTTTGACGGCCAGGTGACGAAACCCACTGTGGCTCGTACCCTCGCCAGGATATGCAACCCGCAGGAGGGTGAAGCATGCCGCTCTTCAACAACACCGATCTGCACTTCGGCTCCGCCGACACCGCATCGGTCCAGCAGCTCCAAACTACACTCGCCACATTGGGCTTCAGCCTGGTGAACCACGATGCGCCGGGCGATTTCGGGCTCGCGACCTTCTGGGCTGTTCGCGAGTTCCAGTCCTATGCCTCGATGAACACCGTGGCGACCGAGGCGCGCCCAAGCGCCTCGGTCTACGCCGACCGGTTGGATCCGGTGCCGACCGGCGCGGCGCGATTCGCGGGCCCGGTCTCGGGCGTGGTCGACGCCAACACGCGCGTGGCGCTCGAGGCCTGGCTGGACTCGAAGTTCCGATGCCCGGTCGTCATCGAGGCGTGGCGCATGGCCGGTGGCCAGCGCTCGGCGATCGCGCAATCCAACATTTGGCTGTTCGACAGCCTGCAGGACGGCGGGCCGCGTGTCTTCGCGGTCGATCTGTCGGGCTACTTCGCGCCTCCGCCGGCGGACCGGCGCATCGTGGTCGGCGACGCCATCAAGCAGCCCGGCTTTCTCGGGCCGCGCTCGGTTCCGCCTTCGCATACCCTGGCGGTCGGCGAACTGCTTCCCGAGGCGCTGATCGGTCCGCCGTTGGCGGCGCTCTCTCCGTCGCAGCGGTCGACGTTCAAGATCGTCCGCTCGACCTCGGAGGTCGAGTGCCTCGGCTATTTCGACAGCATCAACGCCTACGATAATGCCCTGATCTCGACCGGGCCCTGCCAGTGGACGCTGGGCCTGACCGATCCAGGCGGCAACGTCGGCCGCGGCGAGCTCTGCGGCTACCTGGCCTTCCTCAGGTTCGCCGGGCGCGACGGCTTCGACAAGTTGCTGGGCCATTTCGGCGTCGACATCGATCTCGACTGGATCGATTCCACCGGCAAGCCAACCGGCAAGGCATTGTTCGAATCCAGCCTGCGCAAATACACCGGATGGGTCCGGCTGTCGGACGAGCATGGCCAGATGCAGCGGCTGAAGGCCCAGGCGACCGACGCCAACTTCATGCGCTCCTGGCATTGGTTCTATCGCTTCGCCATGGCGGGGCGGACGATCGATGCCTATCGCCGCGCGATGTGGCCGATGGCGCGTGTCCGCATCCGCGACATTCTTTCGGCCACACTGGCAGGGCCCGTGCAGATCGGCCAGGCTTTCACCTCGGAGCTTGCGGTCGCTGTGGTGGTGCGCTGGCACATCCGGTTTCCGGCCCACATCATTGCCGGCGGCAAGGCGGCGCCGAAGCTTCTGGGAATGGTCGATCAGGCCCGGCGGTCCGGCGGCACCTGGCCGGACGATCCGGCCAGGTGGACGCAGGACAACGAGGATCGACTGGTCGCAGCGCTTCGGGACGGGTCGCAGACGGCGGGCGGGGGGCTCGGGAACACGATCCCCGAAGTCATGAATTGGCCGGATTGGACGACCGGCAACAATCCGCGCAAATATGCGCTCGACAAGACGATCGGCCGGCTGAATCCGGCGCGGGGCTCGTTCCGGTTCGACAGCAGTGGCCTGCCTCCGCCGCCTTTTTGAAGTAGAGCATGAGTACGAACCTCGATCCCGTCACGCTTACCGTCATCCAGAATGGTCTGATCCAGGTCTGCAACGAGATGGATCTCGCCTTCGTGCGCGCGGCCTTCTCGCCGGTGATCTCGGAGGGCATGGACCGCTCGGACGGCATCTACGACGCGATCGACGGCTCGCTGATCGCGCAGGGCGAGCTCGGCCTGCCGGTGTTCGTCGGCACCATGCAGTTCTCGACCGGCGCCGTAATCGACCGGGTGAAGAGCCACTACGGCAACACCGTCGACGCGGGTGACGTGTTCATCGTCAACGATCCCTATCTCGGTGGCACGCATCTGATGGACGTGCGCTTTGTGAAGCCATTCTTCTATCGTGGCGAGCTGTTCGCCTGGCTGGCCAACACTGGCCACTGGCCCGACATCGGCGGCATGGTGCCGGGTGGCTTCTCCGCCAGCGCCACGGAAGTGGAGCAGGAGGGACTGCGCCTGCCGCCGGTGAAGCTCTGGAAGAAGGGCGTGATGGACCAGGAGATACTGGCCATTCTGATGAGCAACATGCGCATTGCCGACCAGCGCATCGGCGACATCAAGGCCCAGGGTGCGGCGCTCACCACCGGCGAGCAACGGCTGACGGCGCTGATCGACCGCTACGGCGCCGGCGTGGTCAAGCAGGCGATCGCCGAGATGCGCCATCGCGCCGAGCGGCAGATGCGCGCAAAGATCGCCGACATTCCCGATGGCGTGTACGAGGGCACCTCGACGGTCGACAGTGACGGCGTGGTCGACGCGCCGCTGACGATCAGGATGAAGATCACCAAGAAGGGCGAGGACCTCACCTTCGACATGACCGGCTCCAGCCCGCCCTGCCGCGGGCCGATGAACAGCGTCATCGCCACCACCAAGTCGGCGATCTACCTCGCCATCAAGCACATCTTCCCCGAGGTGCCGATCAATCGCGGCACCTTCGAGCCGCTGCACATCGTTGAGCCCGAGGGCACGTTCCTGTACGCGAAGTATCCGCGGCCGGTGTCGGGCTGCGCCGCCGAAGTGAGCCAGCGCATCGCCGAGGCGGTGTTCGCGGCGCTCACCAAGGCGATCCCTGATCTGCTGTTCGCGGCGCCCGCCGGGACGTCGGGCAATCTCGGCGTCGGCGG
>DASXQC010000089.1:0-4451 GCA_036493235.1 Reyranella sp. | reverse complement strand
GATCATGGTGCCTGCGATGGTGCCGGGCTCGCCGCTGTTCGCGCTGAAGACCAACAACATTCCGCTGCAGTTGATGCGCGGCGCCGCGCTGCTCGGCTCTTCGCTGTTCTTCATCTCCGGCCTGCGCTACCTGCCGATCGCGGAAGCCTCAGCCACCGGCTTCGTCTCGCCGCTGTTCGTCACCGCGTTGTCGATCGTCTTCCTGTCGGAGAAGGTCGGCGTGCGGCGCTGGCTTGCGACCGCGGTCGGTCTGCTCGGCGTGCTGATCATCCTGCGGCCCGGCAGCAGCGCGTTTCATCCCGCGGCGGTCTTTCCGATCGTCTCGGCGCTCGCCTGGGCCGCGACGCTGATCATGACGCGCATGATGAGCGGCAGGGAGCACGCCATCACCATCATGACCTATTCGTCGATCGCGGGAGTTGCGATCCTCTCGGTGCTGGCGCCATTCGCCTGGGTGACGCCGAGCTGGCAGGCGATCGCGTTCGGCGTCCTGATCGGCGTGTTCTCGACCGCGGGGCAGTGGATCGTGGTGCTGGCGTTCCGCTACGCCGACGCCTCCGTGCTCGCGCCGTTCTCCTATACCCAGCTGCTCTGGGTCAGCATCCTCGGCTTCATCGTGTTCGGCGAGCTGCCTGACGTCTGGACCGTCGTCGGCGCGGCCTTCATCGTCGGCAGCGGGCTCTATACCGCCCATCGCGAACGGGTGCGGCGCTCGCAGCTGCTCGAGGCTGCAGGCGAGGCCTCTCCGAACGCCTGACGAAGGCTCCCTTGGTCACGCGCGATCAGCTCGCTTTCGCGAGCCGGTCGAGATCGGCGGTGGCGCGGCGCTCGACCAGCCCTGCACCCTGTTGCACGGCGATCCGCTGCGCCTCGGCGAGGTCGTCGAGGCCGCCCTCGCTGTCGCCGGCCTGCAGCCGCAACAGACCGCGCAAGCGATGAAACTCGCCTGCGGTCCAGCGCTCGCCGGTCTCGACCTCGCCGGCGATGCCGGCAAGCGTCGCCAGCCCTTCCTCCGGACGATGCGCCTTGACGCAGCCGCCGGCAAACACCACGCACCACGCGGTCAGCGACGGCAAGCGCTCGGCGATCATCCGCTCCATGCCGTGCTGCGCCAGGCGGAATCCCTTTTCGGTCGCGCCACGGCGGATGTCGGCGACGCCACCGAGCAGGTCGGCATGCGGCCGCCAATAGGGCAGGTCGTGCTGAAGCGTCAGGTTGCGCAATCGCGTGGCGTGGAAGGCGAGGTCGTCGGCGTCTTCCATGAAGGCGGCGAGCAGGCCGCCGGCAAAGGCGGTCGAGTGGCAGATCGTCTGGTAGTGGCCGCTGTCCTCGGCATCGTCGAGCGCCGCCTTGCGCCAGAAGCCGGCGCGCTCGGCATCGCCGAGCACCGTCCAGGCTTCGGCAAGCCCGACCTTGACGGTGACGGCGTGGATAGTGGCGCCGATCCGGTTGAGCGCCTCGTTGTGCAATTCGGGAACGAACAGTTTCTGGAATTGCTCGAATTCGGCGATCGCAGCGGCGAATTCGCCGCGGAACAGCAAGGTCGTGCCCATGCAGCGATGCGCCATCAATTTGTCGAGCGTGCTGCCTGCTGCGGCCACCTGCGCGATCTGGCGCGCCACCTCGAAGCGCACGTCGGTTTCGTTGAAGCGGGCGATCCAGTTCAGGAACAGCGCCGGCACGATGCGGTCGCCGGCGCCGATATTCGCCGACAGTTCGACTGCATACGCGATCTGCCGCTCAACTTCGCTGGCGCCATAGCCGCGCGCCGCGATCAGCGGGCCGAGGATGCCGAGCCGCAGGTCGAATTCGCGCACATCGCGCTCGCGTCCCGGCGGCAGGCGCAGGGTCTGCTCCAGCGCCGCGGCGAAATGTGCGACCGCTTCCGACGCGGCGGAGCGGCGTGCCGCGTCGCGCCCGGCACGTTCCAGATAGATAATGGCGGCCGAATGGTCGCCGGCTTCCGCGAACTGGTGCGCAAGCACGTGCGGCATGCTGTCCGAGATCGCGGGAAAGCGCGCCTCGATGGTGTCGGCGATCAGCTTGTGGACGCGCAACCGGTCGCGCCGCAGCAGCAGTTGATAGGCGGCGTCGCGCAGCAGCGCGTGGCGGAAATCGACGGCATCGCCGAAGCCGGAGTGGCGCGTGACGAAGATGCCGCTCTGGATCAGGCGTTCGATGCTCGCGCGCGTCACGGCCTCGCCGAACGGCGACACCGCGATCAGCAAATCGAGCGGGATGTCGCGGCCGATCGCGGCGGCAAGCTGCGCGGTCTCGCGGCCGTGCTCGAGCAGGTCGAGCCGCGCCAGCAGTGTTTCATTCAAGGTCTCGGGAATGGCGGTGGCATCGGCCGTGCCGGGCGAAGCGTCCTCCATCGCCTGCAGGCCGCGCGCCAGTTCCTCCGCGAAGATCGGAATGCCGTCCGAACGCGCCACGATCGCATCGACCAGGCTGGTCGGCATCTTGTGCTCGGCGGCAACGGTGTTGACCAGCCGCCTGATCTCCTCGGGCTGCAGGCGCGACAGCTGCATGATGCCGGCACCCGACTGCTCGGCCCATTGCGGCATCTCGCTCGGCCGCATGGTTGCAACCAGCAGCACCGGCAGGCCGCGGATCATCCCCGCCAGCCGCTCCAGCCATTCGTTGGTCGACGGATCGGCCCAGTGCACGTCCTCGATGACCATGACCGGGCTCTCGCGCGAGATCGCCTCGACGATGTCGAGCAGCGCCTCGATGGTGCGCGCGCGGATTTCCGTCGGCGCCAGCCGCAGCAAGAGCCTGCGGTCGCTGCTCTCGCGGCGCAACAGCTCGGCGATCAACGCCAGCCGCTCGGGCGTCGCCTGGCCAAGGCGGCCCAGCAGCGCATCGAGCTTGTCGAGCTGGCGGACGTCGGCATCGGGTGCTTCGACGCCGGTCATGTAATCGAGATAATGCGCGACCGGGTGGAATGGTCGGTTGGTGTGGATCGGCGAGCATTGCAGCACGACGCGCTGCGCCGGCTTGACCTCGAGCCGGCGGTACATCTCCTCTATCAGACGCGACTTGCCGATGCCGGCCTCGCCGGTGATGACGACGATCTGGCCCTGGCCGAGCAGGGCGGCGGTGGCGCGGTCGATCAGACGGGCGATCTCGTCCTCGCGGCTGATCATCGGCAGACTGCTCGCGCCGTGCACGGCCTCGAAGCGGGTCGCGCCGCGCTGCTCGCCGAGCACGCGGTAGGCCGTGACCGGAGCGTCGAAGCCCTTGAGGTTTCGCGTCCCCAGGTTCTCCAGGCGGAACTGGCCGCCGATGATCCGGGCCGTCGCTTCCGCGATCAGCACTTCGCCGGCCGAGGCTTCGCCTTGCAGCCGCGCCGCGAGGTTGGGCGCCTCGCCGACCAGCGAGTGCTTCTCGACCGCGGCATCGCCGACGAGGTCGCCGGCGACGACGAGCCCGGTGGCGATTCCGATCCGCACCTCGAGCTGGTCGCCCTTCGGCGTCACCAGCTTGCCGATCGCTTCCGCAAGCATCAGTCCCGTCGCGACCGCGCGCGCCGCGTCATCTTCGCGCGCGCGGGGATAGCCGAAGGTCGCGAGCACGCCGTCGCCGACATAGCGCAGCACATGCCCGCCATAGTTCTCGATCAGCGTGGCGCAGATGTCCTTGTAACTGGTGAGCAGCTCCAGCACGATCTCGGGATCGAAATCGGAAGACAGTTTGGTGTAGCCCACGAGGTCGCAGAACAGCGTCGTGACCTGGCGCCGCTCGGCGATCGCCAGCGGCCGCGCGGCCGTGGCCGGCGCGCGCGGGACAGGCGGCTTCGGGTCGGGCCGCTGCACCTGCTCGGCCGCTGCGAGCCTTGCGATCGCATCGAGCAGGCGGCGGCGATGGCCGACCGAGCCGACACCGAGCTCGACCAGATCGTTCGAGGTCAGGTGCGGCAAATTGTCGGCGTCGATGTCGTTGTTGAGGAACGCCTGCAGGTAGCCTGACAGCCCGAGCTGTTCCAGCCACGCACCGACGAAACCCGTGTCCCCGGTATCAGTTTGGCCCATGTCGTCTTTTTATGGTTTCCCGTCCTCGTACACGATCGGCCGCTTGAGCGCGTCCGCCACCTTCGGCGGCCAGCTCACCGGCTTCGGTTTCTCACCCGGATAGGGCGAGATCACCTGCTCGAACTGGAAGAACCCGTCAGGATCGTATTTGTTCTTGACGCCGATCAGCGCGTCCAGCGCCTTGCCCCAATAGTGCTTGCGATAGTCGGGCACGTCGGTCTTCGGATAGTTCGGATAGATGTGGCCGTTCCACATCGGCTCCATCAGCTCGCACCAGTCTTTCAGGTATTTTTCCGCAGCCTTCCTGTTGTCGTCCTTATAGTAGAAGATGTCGAGCGCGGTGCAAAACGCGCAGTCGCGGTGGATGAAGGCGCTGTCTTCCAGCGGGTAGCTGTTGATCTTGCCGCCATAGACCTC
>DASXQC010000088.1:0-6708 GCA_036493235.1 Reyranella sp. | reverse complement strand
TCGAGCGCCTTCTTGATCGAGCGCATCAGCGACATCGCCTCGCCGTGCTCCTCGTAGAGGAACTTGATCTTGCCGAGCCCGACGCCGTGCTCGCCGGTGCAGGTGCCACCCAGCGCCAGCGCGCGCGCCACCATCCGGTCGTTGAGTGCGTCGGCCCTGGGCAGGTACGTCGGGTCGGCCGGGTCGACCATCATGGTGAGATGGAAGTTGCCGTCGCCGACATGGCCGACGATCGGCGCATAGAGGCCGTTGGCCTGGATGTCCTTCTGCGTCTCGAGGATGCATTCGGCGAGGCGGCTGATCGGCACGCAGACGTCGGTCGCCCACATGCCCCAGCCGGGCTTGTAGGCCTTGGCCGCCCACGCCGCGTCATGGCGCGCCTGCCACATCCTGGTGCGCTCCTCGGCCTGGCTGGTCCAGGCGAAGTCGCCGCCGCCGTGCTCGCCGGCGATCGCCTGCACCATCTCGGCCTGCTCCTTGGTGCTGGCCTCGGTGCCGTGGAACTCGAGCAGCAGCAGGTTCTTCTGCGGCAGGGTGAGCTTGGAGTACTGGTTCACCGTGTCGACGGTGTAGGTGTCCATCAGCTCGATGCGCGCCACCGGGATGCCGGACTGGATGGTCTGGATCACGGTGTTGACCGCGCCCTCGAGCGTGTCGAAGGCGCAGGTCGCCGCGACCATCGATTCGGGAATGCCGTAGAGGCGCAAGGTGACTTCGGTGATGATGCCGAGCGTGCCCTCGGAGCCGACGAACAGCTTCACCAGGTCGTAGCCCGCGCTCGACTTGCGCGCGCGCCGGCCGAGCCGCATCAGCCGGCCGTCGGCGGTGACGACCTGCAGCGAGAGGACGTTCTCGCGCATCGTGCCGTAGCGCACCGCGTTGGTGCCCGAGGCGCGCGTGCTGGTCATGCCGCCGATCGAGGCGTCGGCGCCGGGATCGATCGGGAAGAACAGGCCGGTCGCGCGCAGATGCTCGTTGAGCTGCTTGCGGGTGACGCCGGGCTGCACCACGACATCGAGATCGGCCTCGTTGACCTGCAGCACGCGGTTCATGCGGCTGACGTCGAGCGAGATGCCGCCGTTGGGCGCGCTGATATGGCCCTCGAGCGAGGTGCCGGTGCCGAAGGCGATGATCGGCGTCTTGTGCCGGGCACAGAGCTGGACGATCGCTTGCACCTCCTCGGCCGATTCGGCGAACACCACGGCGTCGGGCAGGTGGGCCTCGTGATAGGAGATGTCCTTGCCGTGCTGCTCGCGCACGGCATGGGCGGTGGTGACGCGGTCGCCATACAGGCGCTTCAGTTCGGCGATCGTGGCGTCGACTCCGGGGGCTCGGACCTGGGCCGTGACGGCCATGTGCGTACTCCTAGTATTGACCGCTTGGATACGCTCAAATGCGCTCAAAGCCAACGGCCAGAAAACCCTGGGAAATGCCTGAAATGCGCGATGTTTACGTAGTCGGCTCCTACACGACGACCTTCAAGAAGCACCCCGGCATGAGCTTCGGGGACCTCGCGCGCGAGGCCTATCTCGGCAGCCTGCAGGATGCCGGCATGAAGACCGGCGCCGACATCGAATCGGGCTGGCTGGGCAATTGCGGCATGGCCTTCTGGGGGCAGAACTCGATCCGCGGCCAGGCGCTGTTCCAGCCGCTGGTCGAGGAGGGGTTGTTCCCCGAGCGGGTGCCGATGTTCAATGTCGAGAACGCCTGCGCCACCGCCTCGACCGCCTTCATGGGCGCCTGGAAGGACATCCTGGCCGGCACGCACGAGCTCTCCTTCTGCATCGGTATCGAGAAGTTGTTCTCGCCCGAGGCGCCCGAGCGCACGTCGAACCTCTTCAACCAGGGCTACATCACCAGCCAGCGCGACCGGCTGGTTCAGGAGATGGATCGGGTCGGCAAGATGGTCGGTTCGGAGTTCAAGCCGGGCGACGACCGCACGATCTTCATGGATACCTACGCCATGCAGGCGAAGTGGCACATGTGGAAGTACGGCACGACCCAGGAGCAGATCGCCGTCGGCGCCGCGAAGAACCACAATTACGGCGCGCTGAACGACAAGGCGCAGTACCGCTTCCAGATGACGCCGAAGTCGGTAATGGAAGACCGGCCAGTGTCCTATCCGCTGACTCGCGCGATGTGCGCGCCGATCGGCGATGGCGCCGCGGCGGCGCTGCTGTGCTCGGCGGAGTATCTCGAGAAGCTGCCGGCGTCGGTGCAGGAGCGCGCCATCAAGATCGCCGGCGTCGGCTTCTCCGGCGGCAAGTACCGCTCGCTCGACGAGCCGGGCCTGACGCGTGCCGCATCCGACAAGGCCTACAAGATGGCCGGGCTGGGACCGCAGGACATCGACGTCGCCGAGGTGCACGACGCGACCAGCTTCTGCGAGATCTACCAGTGCGAGATGCTGCGCTTCTGCCCGGAGGGAGAGGGCGGCAAGTTCGTCGAATCCGGCGCGACCGGCCCCGATGGCAAGCTGCCGGTCAACACCTCGGGCGGCCTCGTCTCCAAGGGCCATCCGGTCGGCGCCACCGGCCTCTCGATGCTGGCCGAGCTCGCGCTGCAGCTGCGCGGCGAAGCCGGCCCGCGCCAGGTCAAGGGCGCCGAGATCGCCCTGGCCGAGAACGGCGGCGGCGTGATCGGCATGGAGGAGGCCGTGGCCTCCGTCGTGATTCTGCAGCGGGCCGATCGCTGAGGACCTCATGAACGGAATCCCGGCGGACTGGGCGTGCTCGCTGGTCGATCCTCTGCTGTTCCGCGAAGAACAGCAGGCCCTGGCGCATGTCTGGACATTCCTGGGACTGACCGGCGATGTGGCGCGCGATGGCGATTGGATTCGTGCCACGATCGCCACCCGCTCGGTGTTCGTGCAGCGCTTCGGCGACGAGCTGCGCGGCTTCGAAAATATCTGCGCCCACCGGTTTTATCCGTTGCGCAACGCGGACAAGGGCAACGGCCCATTGATCTGCGGCTTTCATAACTGGCAGTACAACCGTGACGGCGTCGCGGTCGGCATCCCGATCTGCACCGAAGTGTACGGCAAGCCGCCGCACGCGATGGGCGCGCGCCTCGCGCCGATCGAGATCGAGACCTGCGGAAGCCTGATCTTCGGCCGCTTTCCGTCGCCTGTCGCGACCCAGTCGCTCGAGGACTTCCTAGGCGACGGATTCGTAATCCTCGACACCATGACGCGCATGACGGTGCCGCCGCGCTATATGTCGACGACGATCCGGGCCAACTGGAAGCTCAACATGCACGTCACGCTGGACGACTATCACGGTCCGTCGATCCATCCGTCGACCTTCGGGCGCGACGGCTACCTCGATGTCGCGAAGCGCCGATACGTTCGCCTCGGTGCCGCTCACAGCGCCTTCCTGGCGACGAAGGACGCTGGTGCTTTCGATCGGCTGCTGGCCGGTTGCTGCGAGGGCACCTATCGATCGGCGCACTACTTCATCCTGCAGATACTGCCGGATCTGATGATCTCGCATGTGGCCGGTCGCCGGCCATTCTGGTTCGTGAACATAGCTCAGTATGTCGCGCGGGCACCGGATGAAACCGCCTTTCGCAGCTGGTCCTTTCCAGCGCCGTTTGCCGCTCCCCTGTCATGGCCCGAGCGCGCGACCCGTCCGGTCACCGATCTGTTTCGCCATCCCATCTACTTCCATTACTACAAGCGCGTCGTGCGCGAGGACATCGCCGTCTGCGAGCGCCTGCAGAAAGTGGCGCATCAGGTCGACCGGGCGCCCTTGCTGGGCGCTCTTGAGGAGCGCATTGCCTGGTACGAAGAGTCCCTGCAGGAACTTTCCGGTTCGGGCGTGAAGGCAGTGAACGTGCAGGAGACAGGACAATGACAATTCGCTTCGACAACCGGGTCGCCATCGTGACCGGCGCCGGGAACGGGCTGGGTCGCGCGCACGCGATGCTGCTGGCTAGCCGCGGCGCCAAGGTGGTGGTGAACGATCCGGGCGGCGCCGTTGACGGCAAGGGAGGTGATCATGCGGCCGCCGACAAGGTCGTGGCCGAGATCAAGGCGGCGGGCGGCGTGGCGGCGGCGAACTACGATTCGGTTGCCGATCCGAGGAGCGCGGCCAACATCGTGAAGACGGCGGTCGATTCGTTCGGCACGGTCGACATCGTCGTGAACAATGCCGGCGTGCTCCGCGACAAGACCTTCCACAACATGACGGTCGAGGATTTCGACTTCGTCGTGAAGGTGCACTTCCTCGGCACGGCTTACGTGACGCACGCCGCCTGGCCGATCCTGCGCGCCAAGGCCTATGGCCGTGTCGTGGTGACGTCGTCGAACTCGGGCATTTACGGCAATTTCGGCCAGGCGAACTACGGCGGCGCCAAGCTCGCGGTGGTGGGCTTCATGAATGCGCTCAGGCTCGAGGGCCAGAAGTACAACATTTTCGTGAACGCCCTGGCGCCGGTTGCGGGCACGCGTATGACCGAGAGCCTGATGACCCCGGAGGCCTTGGCGAAGCTCAAGCCCGAGTTTGTCTCGCCGATGGTCGCCTATCTCTGCAGCGAGCAGTGCCAGCGCACCGGCGAGATCTGGAGCGCGGGCGCCGGTTACTTCGCGCGCATCGAGTATCGCGAGGCGCCCGGGTTGCGAATCACCGGCCGCGCTCCCACCTTGGAGGATGTTGCCGACAATATCGAGCGGATCGCCGACCTCTCCACCAACACTGTCTTCCGCACCTCCGGCGAAGAGGTCGCGGCTGTGGTCGGCAGTGCCTGACGCGCTGCCCGTGGCGGCGAATGCGCGGCTGCAGCCTGTCCTCGACTGGGTGCTGAGCGAGGGCCGGCTGGAGCCCGATCTCGGCCGTTTCATCGACCAGGTGCTGACGCGCGCCGTCGCAGCCGGCCTGCCGATCTGGCGGTTCTATATCGGCCTGCAGCTAGTGCATCCGCAGATGATCGCGACCGGCGTGCTGTGGCGGCGTGGCGAGGGCTACGAGGAAGTGCCGCGCCTGCACGGCGTGCTCACCAGCCCGGCCTATCTCGGCAGCCCGATGCAGGAGGTCCGCAACACCGGCGGGACGGTGCGCTATTGCCTGAACGACCTGCCGGAGAGCGCCCATACGGTGCTGCACGAGCTGAAGGCGGGCGGCGGCGTCGACTATGTCGCCTTCCCGATGCGGCTCAGCCGGCCAGGCTCGACGCCGGTCGCGTCGTTCGCGACCGATCGCAAGAGCGGCTTCAGCGAGGAGGACGTTTCCGACCTCAAGCGGCTGGTCGATATGATGGCCGCGGGGGCGGAGATCTTCATCTACCGTAGCATCTCCGAGACCGTGACCGACACCTATCTCGGCCACATCGTCGGCGAACAGATCCTGCGCGGCCAGATCAAGCGCGGCGACGGGCGGGAGATCAATGCCGTCCTGTGGTTCTCCGACCTGCGCGACTTCACCGGCCTCAACGAACGCATGGCCGCGCCCGACCTGCTGGAGCTGCTCAACAACTACCTGCAGATCGTGGGCGATGCGCTGAAGGCGCATGGAGGCGAGATCCTGAAGTTCATCGGCGATGGCGTGATGGCTTACTTCCCGGCCGAGGACGCGCTCTTCCTGCCGTACGTCACCAACAACGCCATCGGCGCCGCGCGCCAGCTGGTCGAGGACATCGAGGCGGCCAACGAGGCGCGCGCCGCCGGCGGCCACGATCCCGTGCGCTGCGGCGTCGGCCTGCATGTCGGCCCGGTGACCTTCGGCAATATCGGCACCGAGGACCGGCTCGACTTTACGGTCATCGGCCCCGCAGTCAATCGCGCGGCGCGGCTGGAGAGCCTGACCAAGGAGCTCGGCGTGCCGATCCTCGCCTCGTCCGAATTCAACGACGTCAGCACCATTCCGTTGAAGTCGCTCGGCAAGCACACGCTGCGCGGGGTGCCCCAACCGGTCGAGGTCTTCACCCTGCCGTGAGGGCTGCGTCAGACCAGCCTCTTCCACCCGTTGATCCAGCCGAGCGCTTCCTCGTCGGGCAGCGGTTGGCTCGAAGCATCGACCTCGAAGCGTTCGCCGAGTTTGCGGGCGCCGCACGCCGCGAAGACCTGGTCGAGTTTCCTGCCGCCGCCGCAGAACGTGTCCTGGTAGGTCCGGTCGCCGAGCGCGATCACCCCGTAGCGATGGCCCGACAGGTCCGGTCGCTCGCGCTCCAGCGTCTCGGCAAGCGGCAGGATGTTGGTCGGGATCTCGCCCGTGCCGTGGGTGGCAGAGACGACGAGGAAGACCTCGTGCGCCAGCAGGTCGCCGACGGTCGCGGCCTTATCGGAGACATCGACCTTGTGGTCAGCCGCGACCAGCACCGGCTTCAGCGCATCGGCCACCATCTGGGCATTGCCCGATTCAGTCCCCACCAGGATCAGGATCCTCGCCATCGGCCGTCAAGGTATGGAACGGCGGTCCGCCCTGCGACGCGGCCGGATGGCGCGGTCGAAAAGCCCATGCCAGTCTGGCGGCGATGGAGGAAACACCGGTCCTGTCGGCCCTCGCCGACGGCGTGCTCACCCTGACGCTCAACCGCCCGCAGCGGCTGAACGCCATGAACAACGCCCTGATCGAGGCGATGAACCGCGAGCTCGCGCGCGCCAAGGACGATCCGGCGGTCCGCGCTGTGCTGCTGACCGGCACCGGCCGCGGCTTCTGCGCCGGCGCCGATCTCTCGGGCGGCGGCACGGTCGATTCGGCGGCCAAGGAGGCG
>DASXQC010000087.1:0-2649 GCA_036493235.1 Reyranella sp. | reverse complement strand
CGTCAGACGATCATCGCTGCCACGTCCTCTACCAGCTCCCAGCTTTGGGCAAGCGGCAATGAGAACGCGGCCAAGCGCATGCGGATGCCGGTCATGCCCTTGGCCTGCTCGGCGAGCATGCGCCGGTACTGCGCGTCGCGGGTCTCGTCATGCAGGAAGGTGAAGAGGCCGAAGCGCCGGCCGTGCCGCATCGGGCTGACCTCGTGCAGCAGCGAGCAGGAGAACACTAGGGCGCCGCCGGCCGCCGGCTTGTAGAGCTGGCGGCCGAATTCGGGAAAGCGCAGCTCGCCGCCTTCGTACTCGTCGGCCGGGTTGAGATTCAGGCTGAGCGCCAACTGCCGGTGCGCCGTGAACGGCGTGGTGTTGTCGCGATGGCGGCGGAACCAGCCGCCGCTCTCGCTGTCGTAGCAGCCGACCCTCGGCAGCTCGATCTGCACGATCCGGGTCTGGAAGGCGCGCAGTATCGCCGGCACGACGCGGCGCACCAGGCCGTTGCGCAGCGCGCCGAACAGGCGCTTGTCATCGACCGGCACGTCGCGGCGCCGCTTGGTGTCGGCACCGGCCTGGCTCGCGCCGGCCGCCGAAGCGACGCCGTCGGCGAGCTTGTCGCCCTTGTGCCAGTGCTCGATCAGCGCAGCGCAGAGCTCGCCGTCGATCGCGCGGTCGATCGTCAGGACCGGCGCATGGGCCGGCGCAATGCCGGGCTCGCTCGCGCCGTGCAGCGCAGCCACGATCGCCGCCACCGCCTCCGGCGTCGGGTCGCGGACGACCGCGGCCAGCACGCCGCTTGCGTCGATGACGATGGCCGCTGCGCCATTCACCCCGACGGCGCGGCCGAGATCGCCGGGCTTGTCGACCAGCCACGCCGCGCCCGCGTCGGCAGGCTCCGGCGGCGGCGCCGGAGCCACAACGCACAGCCTCGCCTCGCAGGTGGCGAGCAGACCGGAGAGGGCCCGCACGGCGGCGTGCGCCGAATCGCAGTCGAGCCAGTAGACTTGAATCTGCCCGGCGTGGGCCTGGTCCCAGGAATCGAACAGGCCGCCCGTCGCGACCGGCAGCGCGATTCGCGGCACGGGATCGCCTAGGGTTAAACGAAGAGAGGCAGCCGGGTCGGCCATGTGTCGGATCGGTCTACAACACGCTAACCTCTCTGCGCCAGTATGTCACCGAGTCTCGCTAGGCGAATGCCAGAATTCGTCTGGCAGCCGCCCGAGCACATGCAGATCATCGCCAGTGCCGACCTCGCGCCCGAGAGCTGCGTGCTGAAGCTGTCGGGCAAGACACTGGAGAAGGGCGAGTTCCGCGGCACCGCGCGAGTGTTCGATTCGGAGCCCGATGCCATGAAGGCGATCCGCGCCGGCAAGATCAAGCCCGGCACCGTGATCGTGGTGCGTAATGTCGGCCCCGTCGGCGGCCCCGGCATGCCGGAGATGGTGATGCTCACCGTCCAGCTGCAGAGCCGCGGACTGGGCGAGGGCGTGGCGCTGATCACCGACGGCAGCTTCTCCGGCGTGAGCCACGGCATCCTGGTGAAGTCGGCCCACTCCGGCTGCGTGGTCTAACCGTCTCGCCCTGCGCAATGTGAATTTCTTTGCGCGCGACGTCGGTGCTGCCTAGGCTTTGCGCATGAGCACGACGGCTACCTTTCGCACCCATGAGGCGCCGGACGATCTGCTGACTGCGATCGACTATTGCTATGAGCAAGGCTGGACCGACGGCCTGCCGGTCGTGCCGCCGGTAATCGCCCGGGTGAAGGCCATGCTGGCAGCCGACAGCCGCCCAGCCGACACCGTGATCGCCAAGCATCCCGCGACCGGCCTCGACCTGTCGCTGCACGCTGCTGCCGTGAATGCGGTGATGGCCGGCTGCCTGCCCGAGTATTTCCCGGTGGTGGTCGCCGCCTTCGAGGCGATGGACAAGCCGGACTTCAATTTCCACGGTTCGACCGCCAGCACCGGCGGCTCGGCGCCGCTGGTGATCGTGAGCGGTCCCTATGCCGACGAGATCGGCATGAACGCCGACGTGAACCTGTTCGGCCCCGGCAACCGCGCCAACGGCACGATCGGCCGTGCGACGCGGCTGATCCTGCGCAACGTGTTTCAGATGCTGCCCGGCATCTCCGACAAGTCGACGCAAGGGAATCCCGGCAAGTACAGCTTCTGCATCGCCGAGCGCGCGCGCGGCAATCCGTGGCCGCTGCTGTGCGAGGCGCAGGGCTACCCGAAAGGCACGTCGAGCGTCACGGCTTATGCCGGCGGCGGCTTCTGCAACGTCGAAAACCATGGCGGCAACACGCCCGAGCAGATCCTGAGCTCGGTCGCCGACGCGATGGCCAACTACGGCTGCATCACGCTCGGCCAGGCGGTGGCGATCCTGTCACCCGAGCACATGCAGATCGTGGCCGGCGCCGGTTGGACGCGCGAGCGGGCGCAGGCCTACCTCTTCTCGCAGGCCAAGCGGTCGGTCGAGGGCATGACGAGCGTCGGCAAGTACCGCGACCGCGAGTACGACACCCAGCATGGCGAGGGCGCGCATGCGCTGGCCGAGACGGGCTTCATGCATCGCGGCCTCGGGCCCGACGACATCCTGATCACCATGGGCGGCGGCGACGCTGGCGGCCATTCCTGCTTCATCCCGTCCTGGAGCCGC
>DASXQC010000086.1:0-5049 GCA_036493235.1 Reyranella sp. | reverse complement strand
GTCTGGTTCGATTCGGGCAGCACGCACGTCTTCACGCTCGAAGGCAATCCGGACCTCAAGTGGCCGGCCGACCTCTATCTCGAGGGCTCGGACCAGCATCGCGGCTGGTTCCATTCCTCGCTGCTGGAGAGCTGCGGCACGCGCGGCCGCGCGCCCTATGACGGCGTGCTGACGCACGGCTTCACGCTCGACGAGCAGGGCCGCAAGATGTCCAAGTCATTGGGCAACATCACGGCGCCGCAAACGGTGTGCGACCAGTATGGCGCTGACATCCTGCGCCTGTGGGTGGTCGGCACCGACTACACCGAGGACCAGCGCATCGGGCCTGAGATCCTGAAGCACCAGGCCGAGGCCTATCGCCGGCTGCGCAATACGCTGCGCTACCTGCTGGGCAGCCTCGCCGGCTACTCGGCGGCGGAGAAGGTCGACTTCAAGGAACTGCCGGAGCTCGATCGCTGGGTGCTGCACCGCATGGCCGAGCTCGACGCCATGTTCCGGCAGGCCGTCGACGACTTCGACTTCCACACCATCGCGACCGAGCTGCACAATTTCTGCGCGGTCGATCTCTCGGCCTTCTACTTCGACATCCGCAAGGACGCGATCTACTGCGATGCGCCCAAGGCGTCGCGCCGGCGTGCCGCGCGCACGGTGATGGCCGAGCTGTTCTCGTTCATCACCGCGTGGCTCGCGCCGATCACCTGCTTCACCGCCGAAGAGGCGTGGCTGATGCGGCCCAACGACGTGCCGGACGGTGCGGCCGAGAGCGTGCATCTGCGGCTCTATCCGGCGATCCCCGACACCTGGCTCGATGCGGCGCTGGGCGAGAAGTGGAAGACCGTGCGCAATCTGCGCCGCGTCGTCACCGGCGCGCTGGAGCTGGAGCGCGCCGAGAAGCGCATCGGCTCGAGCCTGCAGGCCGCGCCGCACGTCCATGTCGCGCCGGAGTACCTGGCGGCGATGAAGGGCATCGGTCCTGCCGAGATCTGGATCACCTCGGGCGGCGACCTGGTCGAGGGTCCGGCGCCCGCCGGCGCCTTCACCCTGCCCGACGTGGCGGGCGTCGCCGTCGTGCCGGCGCTGGCCTCGGGCGACAAGTGTGCCCGCTGCTGGCAGGTGCTGGAGGAAGTCGGCAAGTCGGCCAAGCATCCGCTGATCTGCGTGCGCTGCGAAGGAGCGGTGGAAGCCCTGGCATGAGATCTCTCGACCGCCAAGCCATGGCGCTGGTCGCCATCACGCTCGTCGCCGACCAACTCACCAAGCAGCTGCTGCTCGGCTATTTGACGGCGGCGGGCGGCGTGGTGCCGGTGTTGGACGGCTTCTTCCGCCTGGTCATCGTCTGGAACCGCGGCGTCAGCTTCGGCCTGCTGGGCGGCGATCGGCCCTTGCCGGCCTGGATCCTGTCGAGTGTCGCGATCGCGGTCTGCGTCGGCCTGTTCATCTGGCTGCGGCGAACCGACCGGGCTCTCACCGGATGGGGCATCGGCCTTGTCATGGGCGGGGCCATCGGCAATGTTATCGACCGCGCCCGCTGGGGGGCGGTGTTCGACTTTGCCGACTTTCACGTGCGTCAGTGGCATTGGCCGGCCTTCAATGTTGCCGATTCGGCGATCGTCGTGGGAGTCGGGTTGATGCTGATCGATTCGCTTATCGGCGATAAACAGCGCGCGCCCTGATTAGGCCATGTTCAGCGGACACAAGTTTCAAGGACAGATGATGCGACGGACGATCCTCTTTCCGGTGACCTGCGCGGCGGTGGGCGCCATGATGCTGGGCGGCTGCAGCGCCTTCGAGAATTTGGGCGGCGGCAAAAAGGTGTCGCCCGACGAGTTCAAGATCGTCTCGCACTCCCCGCTGACCATGCCGCCCAACGCCGAGCTCCGGCCGCCGCGTCCGGGCGAGCCTCGCCCGCAGGAAACCACGCCCTCCGACCAGGCCAAGGAGGCGCTGTCGCCAGCCATGGCGGGCCGCGTGCAGGCGCAGGCCAAGGCGCCGCCTTCCGGCGCGCCGGGCGATGCCTCGGAGCAGTCGCTGATCGCCAAGGCGAGTGCCGGCGGCGTCGATCCCAACATCCGCAGCCAGGTCAATACAGACACCCGCGTGCTGGCCGCGAAGGACAATACCTTCATCGACAGCCTGATCTTCTGGCAGGACAAGCCGCCGCCGGGCGTGATCCTCGACCCGGCGAAGGAACAGCAGCGCCTGCGCGATTCGCAGGCCTCCGGCCAGCCCTCGAGCGCGCCGACGCCGACCATCGAGCGCCGCAAGCGCGGCCTGCTCGAAGGCATCTTCTGAGCCGGACTGCATGATCGGCCGCCGCGCCGCCGTCGGCGGCCTGCTCGCGGCCTCCGTGATGCTGCCAAGGGCCGGGGCGCGGGCAAGCCTGTTCGAGGTCGAGCGCCGGCCGTCCGAGACCTTCACCCTCAAGAACGGCCTGCAGGTCGTCGTGCTGCCGTCGAAGCGCGCGCCGATCGTGATGCAGCTGCTGGTCTACAAGGTCGGCAGCGCCGACGAGACGTTCGGCCAGACCGGCATCGCCCATTTCCTCGAGCACATGATGTTCAAGGGCACCGACACGGTCGGGCCGCGCGAGTTCTCGCGCATCGTGTCGCGCAACGGCGGCCGCGACAACGCCTTCACCAGCATGGACATGACCGGCTACCACCAGACCATCGCCGCCGACCGGCTCGAGTTTGTGATGCAGATGGAAGCCGACCGCATGGCCAATCTCAGCATCGTCGAGAAGGAGCTGACGCCCGAGCGCCAGGTCGTGCTCGAGGAACGCCGCATGCGGGTCGACAACGTGCCGGTCGAATTACTCGACGAGGCGGTACGCGAGCCCTTGTTCGGCCAGCACAAGCCCTATGCCATGCCGACGGTGGGTTACGTCGACGACGTGAAGCGCCTCGGCGTCGATGACCTCACCGCATTCTATCGCCGCTTCTACACGCCCAACAATGCCGTGCTGATCGTGGCCGGCGATGCGACGGCCGAGGCGGTGCAGAAGCTTGCCGAGACGCACTACGGTCCGATTCCCGCGCGCCCTGTCGAGCTGCGGCGCCGACCGACCGAGGGCGGCACCGACCTGCCGCAGCGCGTCGCCCGCGCCGACGCGCGGGTTGCCGAGCCGGGTTGGAGCCGTGATTTCATCGCGCCGTCCTATCGTGTCGGCGAGGCGGGGCGTGCTTATGCCTTACTGGTGCTGACCGAGCTGTTCGGCGGCAGCGAGACCAGCCGATTGTCGCGGGCGCTGGTCACCGATGCCAAGCTCGCGCTCAGTGCAAGCGCGGGCTACAGCGCCAATAGCCTCGGCCTCTCGAGCTTCGGGATCGCGGTGCATCCGGCGCACGGTCGCAGCGTTGCCGAGATCGAGACGGCGGTCGCCGCTGAGATGAAGCGCGTGCTCGACGGCGACATCTCGGCCGAGGAAGTCGAGCGGGCGCAGAACCAGCTGCTGGCGGTGGCGATCTACTCGCAGGATTCGCTGGCGAGCGGCCCGAGGCTCTACGGGTCGCTGCTCGCGACGGGCGGCAGCATCGCCGAGGTCGATCACTGGCCGCAGGCGATCGCCGCGGTGCGGCCCGACGACGTCGTGGCCGCCGCCCGTCATGTCTGGCGCGACGACCGCTCAGTCACCTCGCTGCTGACGCCGGCAGGCGGCTGGCCGTGAAGATCGCCGAGGTCACCACGCCGCTCGGCCTCACGGCGTGGCTGGTCGAGGACCGCAGCACGCCGGTCGTGTCGCTGGCCTTCTCCTTCGACGGCGGCAGCGCGCGCGATTCCGAGGCCCACAAGGGACTGACCGGCATCACCGCGACCCTGTTGACCGACGGCGCGGGCCCGCTCGACGCGCAGGCTTTCAAGCGGCGCCTGGAAGAGACCGCGGTGTCGCTGCGCTTCGCCGCTGCCCTCGACACGGTCGGCGGTGGAATGCGCATGTTGTCGGCCAAGCACGACGAGGCGTTCGACCTGCTGCGGCTCGCCGTGACCATGCCGCGCTTCGATACCGACCGCTTCGAGCAGCGCCGCAGCCAGACGATCGCCGCGCTCAATCAGGCCGAGCAGCGGGCGCCGGCGGTGGCGCAACGCACCCTGATGGCGACCGTGTTCGCGGGCCATCCCTACGCCATCACCGCCTCGGGCGTGCGTGAGGCCTTGCGCGACCTCGCTGTCGATCAGGTCAAGGCGCGGGCAAGGGCACTCCTCACCCGCGAAGGCCTCGTCCTTGCCGCGGTCGGCGACATCGATGCGGCCGAGCTGGCGCGTCAGCTCGATCGCACCTTCGGTGGCCTGCCCGCGGGCGCAGCGCTGCCGTCGCTGCCCGACTGGAATCCGCCGACCACCACGCGCACCGTCAGCCTCGAGCGGCCGGTGCCGCAGAGCTCGATGCTGGTCGCGCTGCCCGGCCTCCTGCGCGAGGATCCCGACTGGTACGCGGCGCTGGTGATGGCGCATGTGTTGGGCGGCGGGCAGCAGTCGCGCCTGTTCAACGAGGTGCGCGAGAAACGCGGGCTCGCCTACAGCATCTCGGCCGGCCTGCGCGAGCAGCAGAAGGCGGGGCTGCTGGTGGTCTCGACCGGCAGCGCCAACGAGCACGTGGTCCGGTCGCTGGAGATCATCCGGGCCGAGCTGGCGCGGATGCGCGACGGCGTCAGTGACCAGGAGCTGGCCGACGCCCGGACCTATCTCAGCGGTTCGCTGGCGCTGTCGCTCGATTCCTCCAGCGCGATTGCCAATCTCGTGCACCAGATGCAGGTCGACGGCCTGCCGCGCGACTATCTCGACCGGCGTGCGGCGATAATCGGCGCCGTGACAGCGGAGGATGTGCGGCGCGTCGCGCGTCGCCTGCTGCGCGAGGAGGCGATGACCACGGTCGTCGTCGGCAAGCCGGTCGGGCTGGTGGCCGAACCCTAGCCAGTATCTTTCCCAAAGGCAGAAGTCGTAAAATGGCGGAACGATGTTGCGCCGCCTGCCCTCCAACCTGGTCAACCAGATCGCCGCCGGCGAGGTCGTCGAGCGCCCGGCCAGCGCCGTGAAGGAGCTGGTCGAGAA
>DASXQC010000085.1:0-10471 GCA_036493235.1 Reyranella sp. | reverse complement strand
GCGCGACCGAGGTGACCATGTTGACCCACAGGACCTGCGGCGCCGTGATCGGCAGGGTGAAGCCCACCAGGATCGCCACGGCGATGACCAGCGCCTGGGCGACGTTGGTCGGCAGCATGAACAGGATGGCCTTCTCGATGTTGTTGTAGACCGTCCGGCCTTCCTTCACCGCCGCGGTGATCGAGGCGAAGTTGTCGTCGGCCAGGATCATCTCGGCGGCTTCCTTGGTGACCTCGGTGCCCTTGATGCCCATGGCGACGCCGATGTCGGCGCGCTTGAGCGCAGGCGCATCGTTCACGCCGTCGCCGGTCATCGCGACGATCTGCCGGTTGGCCTGGATCGCCTTGACCAGGCGCAGCTTGTGCTCGGGGCTCGCGCGCGCGAACACGTCGACGTCGCGCACCGTCTCCTGCAGCGCGGCCTCGTTCATCTCCTCGACCTCGCTGCCGGTCACGGCTGTCTTGCCGTCGCCAATGCCCAGCATCGCCGCGATCGCCGCCGCCGTGATCTTGTGATCGCCGGTGATCATGGTGACGCGGATGCCGCCGCCCTGGCATTCTCGCACGGCCTCGATCGCCTCCTGGCGCGGCGGGTCGAGCAGGCCGATCAGGCCCAGCAGGACGAGGTTCTTCGGCAGGTCGGCCGCGGTCAGGCCACCCGTCTTGCCAATGGGGCCGTCATGCCAGGCGAAGGCCAGCACGCGCTCGCCGCGGCCGGCGAGCTGGTCGGAGGCCTGCTGGAAGTGGGCGCGATCGAGGGGGACGGGCGCGTCGGCAGTCTGCTGGCGGTCGCTGTGCTCGAGGATGACCTCGGGCGCGCCCTTGACCAGCAGGAACTCCAGCCCGTCCGGCCGCCTGTGCAGCGTCGCCATGAACTTGTGCTCTGACTCGAACGGGATGGCATCGATCCGCGGCGCTTCGGCCACCTCGGCCTCGCGGTCGAGGCCCATTTTGGTCGCGAACGGGTAGAGCGCGCCCTCGGTCGGATCGCCCTCGACCTTCCAGGCACTGTCCTCCTGGAACAGCTCCGAGTCGTTGCATAGGGCGGAGACGCGGCCCATCAGCGCGAGCACGGGCTCCTCGCTGATGTGCTGGGGGGCGACGCGCGTGCCGTCCTTGGTGACCTTGCCCTCCGGCGCGTAGCCGTTGCCGGTGACCTGGTACCGGGCCTCGGCGGTGACGGCGGACACCACCATCATCTCCATCAGCGTCAGCGTGCCGGTCTTGTCGGAGCAGATGCGCGAGACCGAGCCGAGCGTCTCGACGGCCGGCAGCTGGCGGATGATGGCGTTGCGCTGTGCCATGCGCTGCACGCCGATCGCCAGGGTGATGGTGATGATCGCCGGCAGGCCTTCGGGGATCACCGAGACCGCGATGCCGGTCACGGCCTGGAACAGCTCGACGAAGTCGATGCCCTTCACCCACTTGCCGTAGGCGAAGACGAGGACGCCGACGATGCCGACGACCGCCGTGATGACGTAGCCGAACTGCTTGATCTGGCGCAGCAGAGGCGTCTCGAACGTCCGGACGTTGGTGAGCAGGGCGTTGATGCGGCCGAGCTCGGTCGCGCTGCCGGTCGCGACGACCACGCCGGTCGCTCGGCCCGAGACGACCATGGTGCCGGAGAAGGCCATGCCGTGGCGGTCGCCGACCGTCGCTCTATCGGGCGCCGGCGCGATGTCCTTGTCGGCCGGCACGGATTCGCCGGTGAGTGCGGCCTCCTCGGTGCGGAGGTTCTTCACGTCGGCGAGGCGCAGGTCGGCCGGGATCTTGTCGCCGGATTCCAGCAGCACGATGTCGCCTGGCACCAGATCTTCGGCGGGGATCAGCCGCGTCTCGCCGCCGCGCAGCGTGCGGGCGTCGGCCGACAGCATGTTGCGGATCGCATCCAGCGCCTTTTCGGCCCGGCCTTCCTGGATGAAGCCGAGCACGGCGTTGAGGACGACCACGGCGAGGATGATCGAGGCGTCGATCCACAGGCTCATCATCAGCTTGGTGAAGCCGGCAGCGAGCAGGACGTAGACGAGGACATTGTTGAACTGGGACAGCAGCCGCCGGACCGGTCCGCGGCGCTTGCCCGCCGGCAACCGGTTCGGGCCGTACTTCTGGAGGCGGGAGGCGGCCTCGTCCGTCTCGAGTCCTTTGGCGCTGTCGGTGGCCAGCCGTTGCACGACCGCGTCGGCCGGCATCGCATGCCAGGCCATATCGGCGGTCGTGTTCGCGTTCGCTGCTGGGGCCATGGTTGTACTCTCCGGCTGCCCAACCCGTCACATCCTAGCGATGGTCGCCCCGCGACACACCGGCAGGGAATCCCACGATTGGGCCCGGCGTCCCACGCTCGGCCGGTACGCCCTCCGTCGTCTCGACCGGAGCGCGAGGCGCGGAGCGGAGAGACCTTCTCTCAGCGATTGAGCGGCTTATTGTAGAGAGAAGGCCTCTCTGCGCGGCCCGGAGCTTGCCCCGAGGGCATCCGAGGGGCCTTGGTCGAGAAGACGGCAGAAAGGAGGCGCTCATGTACAAGCACATCCTGATCTCGCCGGACGGGTCGGAGGTGGCCCAAAAGGGCGTCGATCATGGCCTGTCGCTGGCCAAGGCGCTCGGCGCCAGGGTCACCGTCGTCACGGTGACGGAGCGCTATCCGATCGACCCGGGCGCCCACTGGATCCCCGGACCGGGTGACATGGCGGCTTGGGACGCGCGACAGAAGGAATGGGCCGCGAGGGTCCTGGCCGATGTCACCGCCGCCGCGGGCAGGCTGAGCGTCGCCGCGGAAACGGTGCATGTCCCCGACGCCCAGCCCGCAGAGGCGATCCTCGCCACCGCCAACAAGAGCCAGTGCGATCTCATCGTCATGGCTTCCCACGGCCGGCGCGGGCTGCGCCGTCTCCTGCTCGGCAGCCAGACCTCCGAGGTCCTCGTCAGCAGTCCGGTCCCCGTCCTGGTGATCCGATAGCGCCGACGTCTGGAGTGGGCGTACCCGCTGCCGCCGAGGGTGACGACAATTCACGCCTTGGGCGCGATCGAGGCCACGGCGACTCGGCTATTCAGTTCCGTCAGGCTGTCGCCCCGCTTTACGCGCGACAGTTGCTGGCGGCCCGCTTCCGTGGTCACGTCATGCGTGCGCACTTCGCCGCCGGCAGGATTGACCAGCGTGATGGTATTCGCCGCGGGATCGACGCCCACGACGGTCCAGTTGGCGACCGAGTTGGAGAGCCGCGCGCCGGCAACGCCTTGGTTGGTTGCGACAGCGGCGGTCACGGACCCGGCGCCGGAGGCCGGCGTCTTCACGCCGGGGCTGGAGAGCACGAACGTGCGCGTATCCTCGACGCCCAGCACCACGTTGTCGCCGACCCTGGTGCTGCCGATGTTGGCGGCCATTGGACTCACGCCGAGGGTGCGACTGGCGCCGTTTGCGGTAGTGATGGTGACGGTCCGAGCATTGGTGTCGACAGCCGCAATGCGGCCCTCGATGGCGTAGCGGGTCGTCGTCTGTATGCCGACGGTCGCCTGGTCTGGTTGCGCAAAGGCATTACCGCCGGCGAGCGCCGAACCGGCGAAGGCTGCAGCTATCAGAAATCTCCTGCTGAACATGTTGGCTCCTCCTTCTGACTGTGATGCGAGCACCCATCACTGCGTGAGCACAACGTGCTCACGCGCTGAACCACGACGACAACGTTTCATTTGAGACGAGCGATCGTGGACCGAATTCGTCTCGACAAGAGGGCGAAGCAAAGTACGCTCACACGCGGCGGCCGGCAATTTGACCCAAGTCAACAGGTTCACGGAGATACGCCGAGATCGTCGAGTCCGTCGGCGACACGATCGAGAAAGTTCCGCCTGAACGGCAGAGCGCTGACCACATGGCCGATGGTCAGATCCGGCGAGTACCGGCGCAGCGCCTCGACCGAGTCGAGCGCGGCCAGCCGATCACCCATCCGCGCATAGGCTATGGACAGGGTCCGGTTGATCCACGCGGTTTCGGGCTCCTCGTGCAAGGCCTTGTGCTTGTAGAGGACCGCCTGCTCGTAGCGACCCGCATCGAAGTGGGCGCAACCGATCCCGGTCAGCCGATTGGCGTTCGGGCGATCGCAGTATCGGGCTGGCCTGTGTACGCGTTGAACCACCCGCTGCGCTCCCAGGCCCAGACGAACGTCGGATCGGCGGCGAGGGCGAAACCCGCCCAGACGTTCAAGACGGGCCAGGCTTTCGTGGAAATGCCCTACCAGGTCCATAATTTCAGGAATGCCAGCGCGACTGAGTCGGCTCGGGCTCTGGGTTTCCAGTACGGAGCCAGGGACCAGCCCCTTCAGACCAACGCTCCGTAAGGGGCTTCGGGGAAAAGGAGCCCAGACACGACAAAGCCGCCCGTAGGCGGCTTTGTGCCAACACCTTTGACCCCCTTACGGGCAGCGATGTGCCAGTACAGGAACGATCCCGGTGGCGGTTGCTGCGAAGGTCGTCGGCGTTGTGATGGTGGACTTCACAGAATCACCTCCTTTCAAAATTGATGGGGCCTCAGCCTCGCACAGCGCAGGCACGCGGTGCAACTGCGGTCCTAGCGTCCGCCGGCCAGGCGCTTGGCGTATTCGAGGAACATCTGCGATTTCGGATATGCGCGCTGCGCATAGCGGCGCAACGGGCCGCTGCCGCCGCTTTGGGAATAGGCGCCGTACTGGCCGACCGCGTCGGTCTGGACCATGAGCTGCGCGCGCGCAAAGGCGGCGTCGAACTCCGGGCCCTGCAGCTGGCTGAGCTGTCCCAGCAGGTTCTGCACGTTTGGTCCCATCCGGCCATCGGGCGCATAGGCGACGCCGGCTTCCTGGCGGGACTTGGCGAGCTCCGACGCCGCCTCGTTGTGCTCGGCGATCGACCGCGTCGCGTAACCGCGGATGTTTGCGTCGCCCGATCGGGCGAGCGCCAGGTTGCCCGATCCGACGCCGAAGTCGTTCACCGCCTGGGCGAAGCCGACAAAACGCGCGTCGGGCAGGGCGTTGTCCGCGCGGGCGGTCGCGGCGCAACCGATCGACGCGACGGACAAGGCGGCCATGAATGAGCGGCGGGCCATCGGTGCCATGAGGGACTCCTCGGGTTGTGTCCGCCCGCATAACGCCGATCTGCCGTGTTCGTTCCGGCGCGATGACCCGTCGAGCGGGCAGGGATGACGCGGTCGATAGGGGAGCTGCGGCTTGCGAATAGAGTCGCCCCTGCAGTGCAGCGTTCTGCGGGCACGGTCCGTTGTCCTCGAATGGACAAGCCCCGATCGAAAGAGGCGCTTCTTGCGGAGGTCGATCGGCTCCGCGGCCAGGCCCGGCGTGCCCGGCGGCTGGCGACCGCGCTCGACGACGGGCAGGACAGGACCACCCTGCTGACGGCCGCGACGGACTTCGACGGACAGGCCGACAAGATCGAAAAGGCCGCGGCCAACGTCCGGCCGGGCGGGTCGAAACGCTAGATCGCGTTCCACTTGGACGTCATCGAAGCGTCTTGACGCTCTTGTGCCGGGTGCGCGCCACTCCGGTGGCGCACCCCCAAGCACAAGACGATGATGCCCAAATGGAACTTGCTCTAAGGCTGACGGAGCGTCCTATTCGTTCAGGCCCTTGCCTGGATACGGGTGCGTCTTGATCCAGTGGTTGGCGATGTCGAGGCGGCGGGTGATCCACACGCCCTTCTGCTGCTGCATGTAGTCGAGCAGGCGCCACAGGCCGGCGGTGCGGCCGGGATGGCCGATGATGCGCATGTGCATGCCGATCGACATCATCTTCGGCTGCGTCGCGCCTTCCTTGTAGAGGACGTCGAACGCGTCCTTCACCAGGCCGAACCACTGGTCGGCGTGGCCCATCGTGTTGGCGTACTTGCCGTCGTTGTTGGTGAGCGAGTAGGGGATCACCAGGTGCGGCTTCCCCGCGGCGGTCTGCCAGAACGGCAGCTCGTCGCCGTAATAGTCGCTGTCGTAGGTGAAGCCGCCATGCTCGATCAGCAGGCGGCGCGTGTTGATCGAGGGTCCATAGCGGCAATACCACCCCGCCGGCGACTGGCCGACAGTCTGCTGGAACGACTTCACGGCCTTGGCGATGTGCTCGCGCTCTTCCTCCTCGCTCAGCGTGAAGTGCTTGATCCAGCGCCAGCCGTGGCTGCAGATATCGAAGCCGGACTTCCTGATTGCCTCGGCCGCCGGCTTGTTGCGCTCGAGCGCCAGCGCGCAGCCGAACACCGTCATTGGCAGGCCGCGCTCCTGGAAGGCGCGCATCAGGCGCCAGAAGCCGACGCGGCTGCCGTACTCGAACATGCCTTCGCCGGCGAGGTCGCGGCCGTTCATGCCGACCGCCGAGCTGGTCGATTCGGTGAGGCCGGTCTCGGTGTAGCCCTCGCCGTCCTGCACCGAGGGCTCCGAGCCTTCCTCGTAGTTCATGACGAAGTTGACCGCGAGGCGCGCGCCGTTCGGCCATTGCGGATCGGGCGCGTTCTCGCCGTAGCCCACCAGGTCGCGGTTCGGTTGCCAGCTCATGTTGGTCTCCTTACGAGTTCGGCGCCCATCTGCCGGGCAATGTCGGCGATCTTCACATTCATAGGCTCCATCGAGATCGTCTTCACCCCGGCGCGCAGGCAGGCCAAGGCATAGCCCGGCGCGTCGCCGCAATCGACAACCAGGGTGAAGGCGACGTCGGGAAATTCCTGGCGCGCGCGATCCTGCAGCGCCGCGAGATAGCCCGCGCCGTAGAAAGCGGCCGCATCCTCGGGTGTGACGAGTGTGGGCGCGGTACCGGCTTCGCGGGCGACCCGCAGCGCCGCCTCCGTCGTCCGCCAGTCCCGCACCGTCACGATGCTTCCGTCCGCCATGCCTCCGAGTTTAGTCGGTACGGCGCTAGAAGTGGTAGGCGCCGCGCACGCTGGCGCCCTGGCCGAGATAGTTGTCGCCGGCCATCAGCATGTACTCGGCCTTCAGCTCGAAGCCGCGCGTCTTGTAGAGCTGCACCCCGGCCTGCAGATCGAATAGCACGTTCGGGCTGCTGCTGCTCGTCTGGACGGGACCAACCGCCAGCGGGCCGTTGAAGGTCGCTGTCGTCGTCATTGCGGTGTCGGGCAAGAAGCTCGCGCCCGCGGCCACGTACGGCCACAGCACGGCCTTGTCGGCGATGTCGACGCGGCCGCCGAGCTCGACCATCGGCGTGGCGATGAAGCTGGTCTTGTCGTAGCCGTCGACCGCCAGGTTGAGCACGCCGAAGCCGGCCGGGCCGGAGCCCGAGAGCTGGAAGCCCGGCCGCCAGGTGTGGAGGAGGTCGAGATCGAGGCGCGGCCGCACGTACCAGCCGCTGTAGTCGAAATCGTACGAGCCGCGCAGCCGCAAGCCTCCGTTGTAGACGTTGGTGTCGCCGGTGACGCCGGCGCCGCTCGGGGCGATGTGCAGCGCGGTCGAGGAGAAGGCCACGGCGCCGGCGAACAGCCACGGGCCGATCGTGTGCTTCAGCGCGGCGCTGCCTTCGTACACCTGGCCCGGCGAGCCGCCGTTGTTCGGCGTCCAGTGCTGGCCGACGCCGAACGCGCCGCCGACGAACCAGTCCGGCGCCACTTCCTTCTGGGCGCCGAAGCGCAGCATCGAGGTGCTGCTGGTCGATCCGGACTGGGTGTTCCATTCGCCGGCGGCCTTGGTCCAGATGCAGTCGTCCTCGCCGATCATTGTGCCGGAGCCCTTGAACACCGGGCAGCTCATCGGCGCAGCGAGCGAGGAGGGTGGCTGGGTGACGCCGAGCTCCCTCACGATGGTGTCGACCGCGACGATGACGAGGGCGAGTGCCACGGCATATTCGACGGCCGTCGGCGCCCACGCCCGGCGGGTGTTGGTCACGCTGCCGAAGGCGATCGCCAGGATCAGCACAGCCGACACGACCCGATGACGCACGGGCGTCCAGTGCAGGAACCGGCGGGCCCCGCGCGCGAGCAGATTCATTCTGGTTTCCCCCAAGTCCCCTTAACTTATTGGCACCAGTCTCTACTCACCGCGCGCGACAGTCACCAAACACTTTTGCCATCGTTTGTTCGCCGTTGCTCGCGGTGATCTCGAAGCGAAACGCGGCGACGGCATCGGCCCAGGCTTTCGCCTCGCCGGGCGACGGGTTGGCGACGGTCGACAGGGCGAGCCCGCTGCCGGAGAAGGCCGGGCCATCGAGCAGCGGAATGTCGAAGAACACCATCGGCGGCATCTGCGCGTTGCGCGGGAAATAGGTCGCGGCGCCGCCGATCGCCTTGCCGTCGGCGGTGAATTCGGCGGGCGACGCTTTCATTTCGTGCAACGGCTGCGGGACGGAGTCGTCGCTGTCGATCAGCACCAGCAAGCGGTGGCCGCTGCGGCACATCAGCAGGCCTTCGCCGCGATGCGTCCCGCGGGGGAAGTCGAACTGCACCATCGCCTCGCCGCCATGGTCGATCAGTCGAAACGTCACTGCGTCGGCAGCCTCAGCCATCGCCGGCATCGCCGCCAGCGCGGCGAGCCCGAGAAGCAGCCGCCAGCGCACGCTTCAGCGAATCCGGATGGTGAAGGACGGGACGGGGACGAACTCCTCGTCCCTGGTGCCGGCGCGCCACATGAACACGGCGAAGCGGCCCGGCTGGTCGAGCGTGGTCAGGCCGTGATGCCAGGTGTCGGGCTTGTAGGTGACGCCCTGCTGGCCGTTGGCGATGAAGGCGCGCGCTTCCGCCATGTCGGGCCCGCCCTTCGCCGCATGCGGCGCCACGACGATCAGCCAGCGGCCGACATCGACCGGCACGAAGCTCTGCGAGGAGAATTCGTGCCGCTCCATGGTCTCGGACTTGATGGGCCGGTCGGGAGTCGGCAGGCGGAAGGTCATCGACAGGCTGGCCTTCGCTTCCGGCCTGAGGTTGCCGAGCGCGTCCTCGTAGTAGGTGCGGCCGGCTTCCTTCGGCACGTCGATCACGTCGCCGAACGGCGCGAAGGCTTCCTTGGTCAGCGACTGCGGTACGATCTCCATGCTGGCTCCCGATCATCAATCGTCTCGGGAGCCAGCATCGGCATGAATGCCGTGACGATCAATAGCGCCCGATCAGTACCGGTAGTAGCGCGGATGATCGTGGTAGTACGGGCGCGGGCCCGGGCCGTAGTACGCACAGGCCGCCGTCACCAACAGCAGCGCCACACCGACGATCACCTTGAGGGGTCGCATTCTCGCCTCCATTCGTTGTTTGCCGAATGGGAGTACGAGCGAGATCGTGGCGACTTGGCGGCATCCCCTCAAACAAAGGCGAAGCGACGATGGGAACTCCGACTCCCTTGGGCCGTTCCCTGAGCAAGGAGACCTATCATGTCGATTTCAATCTCCCGTCCCTACATCAAGCTGTTCGCCGGCACTGCCGCGGCAGCCCTGCTGGTCGGCTGGGCAGCGGGCGTCGGCGCGCAGACCACCTTGCCGTCGCTCCCGCCGATCCCACAGGCAAAGCAGCAGCCACAGGCGTTGCAGTCGGACAACACCGAAGCGGCAAACCTGCCCGCGGTCCCGCTGGGCCATGACGATGTCCGAGAAGCGCAGAACCAGCTGATTGCGCTGGGCTTCGATCCCGGCGCGGCGGATGGCCAGATCGGTCCGGCCACGAACGCTGCAGCCCAGCAGTACGATCAAAGCCGCGGCGGCAACGGACAGGTGGCGATCGATAGCGCGCTGCTGGCTCGCCTGAAGGCGGACAAAGCGCCTCGCCTGACCTACGAGCAGGTTCAGGAGCGGTCGCAGGCCCACCAGCAGGCGTCGGCGCCGGCAGCGGCGTCGAGCCAGTTCGGCGGCATCGTGCAGCAGATCGTGCCGCTGATCGGTGCCGCGATCGCCAACAGCAACAGCAACAACAACAACGGCTACTACGGTCCGGGCCCCGGTTACTACGGCCCCGGTCCCGGCTACTACGGTCCGCCGCCCGGTTATTATTGAGATCGAGTTCTTCGGCAGACATGCAAAGGCCCGCGTCACGGCGTGACGCGGGCCTGCAATCGTCGGAAAGCGATCGGAACTTCAGCCGAGCTTGCCCATCGCCACCGCGGTGTCGGACATGCGGTTGGAAAAGCCCCATTCGTTGTCGTACCAGCTCAGCACGCGCACGAACGTGCCGTCCAAGACCTTGGTCTGGTCCATGTGGAAGGTCGACGAATGGCTGTCGTGGTTGAAGTCGATCGAGACGTTCGGCGCGTCGGTCCAGCCGAGGATGCCCTTGAGCTGGTTGGCGGCGGCGAGCTTGATCGCCTTGTTGATCTCGTCCTTGTCGGTCTTCTTCTTGGCGACGAACTTGAAATCGATCACTGAGACGTTCGGCGTCGGCACGCGGATCGACGTGCCGTCGAGCTTGCCGTTCAGCTCCGGCAGCACCAGGCCGACGGCCTTCGCGGCGCCGGTCGAGGTCGGGATCATCGACATCGCCGCGGCGCGGCCGCGGTAGAGGTCCTTGTGCATCGTGTCGAGCGTCGGCTGGTCGCC
>DASXQC010000084.1:0-9695 GCA_036493235.1 Reyranella sp. | reverse complement strand
CCCCGCTGGATGTTGCGGCTCGGCCTGTTTCTCTACGACCATCTCGACTGGCACATGACCCTGCCGAAGTCGGCGGCCGTCGACTTCGCCACCTCGCGCTACGGCAAGGGACTGAAGCCCGAGTTCAAGAAGGGCTTCGTCTACTCCGACGCCTGGGTCGACGACGCGCGGCTCGTCATCTCCAACGTCAAGTCGGCGCGCGACATGGGCGCCGCCATCTATCCGCGCCACCGCTGCGTGGCGGCGCATCGCAGCAGCGACGGCAAGCTGTGGGAGATCGAGCTGCAAGCGCCCGACGGCACGGGCCTCAGGCTCGCGGCGCGCGGCCTGGTCAATGCCTGCGGTCCGTGGGTGAAGCACTTCCTCGACGAACAAACGCACATCAAGACGCCCAAGCGCGTGCGGCTGATCAAGGGCAGCCATATCATCGTGCCGCGTCTGCACGACGGCGACCACGCCTTCATCTTGCAGAACAAGGACAACCGCATCGTCTTCGTCATTCCCTACGAGCGCGAGTTCTCGCTGATCGGCACGACCGATATCCCGGTCGACAAGAGCGAGGACGCGGTCTGCACGCCGGAGGAGATCGCCTATCTCTGCGAGCTCGCCAGTTACTACATGGCCAAGCCGGTGCGGCCGCAGGACGTGGTGTGGACCTATTCGGGCGTGCGGCCGCTATTCGACGACGGCGACGACAACCCGTCGGCCGTCACGCGCGATTATCATCTCGAGGTCGATGCGCCGAACGGCGCGGCGCCGATGCTCTCGGTGTTCGGCGGCAAGATCACGACCTACCGCCGGCTCGCCGAGCATGCACTGGAAGACCTGCGCAAGTTCTATCCCCGCATGTCCGGCGCCTGGACGGCAGGCAAGCCGCTGCCCGATGGCGAGCTCGCCGACGCGCCGACCTTCGAGGCGGCGTTCGACCGCTTCGCCGCCAGCGCCGCCTCGGTTCATTCACAACTTCCGCAAGAATTAGTGTGGATTCTGGCGCGCCGGCACGGGACCGGCCTGGACGATCTGCTGGACGGTGTCCGCAGCAGGGCCGATCTCGGCCGGCACTTCGGCGGCCACCTCTACGAGGCCGAGGTGCGCTATCTGATGCGCGAGGAATGGGCCGTCGAGCCCGACGACGTGCTGTGGCGGCGCACCAAGGAAGGCCTGCACATGACGGCCGCAGAGCGGGCCGCGTTTGCCGAGTGGATGCAAGGCCTGCGACCGAACGCCTGAGGCAAAAGCTTAAAGAAAACTGACGACCTCCGGGCACGTTTCCGGACATGAGCCCGTACTTGGGTTGGGGAGAGACATTCTGGCCCCCCGGCCCCCTCAAGGAGCTCATTGTATGCGTGTTCGTCCGCTTTTTCTGGCTGTTCCGACCGCTCTCGTGGCGGCCGCCGGCCTCGCCTGGCTGACCTCGGCCGCCGCCTCTAACGGTGGGATCGACGGAGTGCCGCAGATCGCCCAGGCAACCCCGCCAGCTGCCACGCCCCCGGCGGCTGGCGGTCCGGAACGCGGTCCGGGCCCCGACCGGATAATGCCCAAGTTCTCGCCGAAGTCGTTCTGCGAGGAGCGTATCGCCCGCCGTGTCGGTGCCCGGGCCTATCTCAAGGAGAAGCTCGACCTCAAGGCCGACCAGATGTCGGCGTGGGACGCCTTCCAGAAGGCCGCCGATGCGGTCAGCGCCAAGGAGAAGACCAGGTGCGCCTCGTTGCCGACCGAAATGCAGAAGACGATGCCGTCGTTTGCCGATCGGATGAATCGGCGGGAGGACAGGATGAAGTCGCGGCTGGAGAGCATCGAGGCCGTCAAGCCGACCCTGCTCGCCCTGTACGATAAGCTCACGCCTGACCAGAAGGCGGTCCTCGACCGCCCGATGATGGGCCGGCGCCATGGCGGTCCAGGCAAGCACTGGCGGCGTGGCTGATAAGCGCAGGACGTATCGTCTCGACCAGCGCGGGATTAGATAGAGTCAGGTACGCACCGCGGCCCGGGTTGTAATTCATCCGGGCCGCAACTGTGCGCCAGGTCACACACAAGGTGAAAGGAGCCGAGTCATAGACAGGTCGGTCCGTGCGCAGGACCGAAGGCAGTGAACACTTCGTCCCCCAAGAAGAAAGTCTGAGTAAATGAGATACGATCTTGTCGTTGCCACCCATCACAAGACCGGAACGGTCTGGATGGATGGTGTGTTCAAGGCGCTCGCCAGTGATCTCGGCGCCCGATACATAAACTTCCGGGCAGAGTACGAAGGGTTGAAGGGGCTGCTCGGCAGCCCTTTTGTACTTTTTTGCTATGATTCAGATCTTGGTGAACACGCCCCTCTGCTTGATCGCGAGAACGTGAGAGTCCTGCATCTCATTCGCGACCCCCGTGATGTCGTGATCTCGGCCATGCACTACCACAAGGCCTCGCGCGAGACCTGGTTGCACGAGCCGATCCCGGGCTACGACAATCTCACCTACCAGCGCGCGCTGCGCAGCCTGCCGACCCGCTTCGCCCAGTACATCTTCGAAATGGACAACTCCAGCGCGAGTACCCTGCGCGATATGGCGGCCTGGCGTTATGGCCGCACCAATTCCTTCGAGGCTCGCTACGAGGAGTTGCGGCAGGACGACGAGCTGGTCTACTGGCGCCGCATCATGACCTTCCTCGGCCTCGACTCCGCCGAGCAGCTGATGGGCGCGCGCCGCTTCTGGCAGAACAGCCTGTTCGGCGGCCTGCCGCGACTCGGCAACAAGCACGTCCGCTCGGGCGCGGTCGGCCAGTGGCGGCGCGAGTTCACGCCGGCGCTCGCCAAGGTCTTCCTCCAGCGCTTCCCCGGCGTGCTGCAGACGCTCGGCTACGAGACCAGCGACGACTGGGTGCTGGATTTGGAGGACGGTCCCGTGACCGGCATGCTGTCGGACTTCCGTCATCTCGCGGTCCAGCGCTGGGAGAGCCTCGCCGGCGCAGGCCGAAATCCGCTGAAGTTCTGATGGCCTCCGCCGATCCTTCCAACTCTCGCCGCATCTTCAGGCACTAGAGCATATTCCGTCCGGC
The DNA here is from genome assembly GCA_036493235.1 of Reyranella sp. Classification (GTDB taxonomy): domain Bacteria; phylum Pseudomonadota; class Alphaproteobacteria; order Reyranellales; family Reyranellaceae; genus Reyranella. Next base: position 6,656 of record DASXQC010000084.1, on the reverse strand, counting down.
TGGAATCGGCCGGACGGACGAGGCCGTCTACGTGCTGCGCAAGCCCGCCGGACGACCTGCCATGGCTACCTCGCTCATCCAAGACTCCGATCAGCGAATCATCCGACAACGCAACATCACCAGAGGGTTCTTCACATCCTCTCCAGTTGAGCGGTCCGGCAAGAATTACCAGTCGCTGGCGCGCACCATCTTCATCAGGTCGTCGGCCATGGTCAGCGCGGTCAACACGCCGGTCTTGGGATTGTCCGGCATCGACTTGCCCAGCCGCTCGAGCCTGAGTTCGCCCGAATCGCTGATCACCTCGAGGCGGCTCGCATTGGTGCCGGGCGGCAGGGTCGGATCGGCGACCAGCTCGATGTCGGTGCGCTCGAGGCCTGCGCCGCACAGCGCCACGGTGACCGCGAGGTTGGCGTTCTTCGGGTAGAGGCGCCCGGCATCGGCCGGCGTGCCCTGGAAGATGACCGTCGGCTCCTTGATCGACGGCAGGTCGAAGTCGGTCTCGGCCGGCGTGCCGGTCCAGGCATGCGGCGGTTTGATCGAGGTGTATTTCACCCGCTCGAGCTTGCCGAGCCGCATCGCCAGCAGCCCGTCGAGACCGGCGATCGCGCCCGACGGCAGGCGCAGCCGCGCCCCGCTCTTGGCCGCCGCGTCGCGATGCTTCTTCCACAGCTTGGGATCGCCGTAGGCGCCGGTGGCGATCACCATCAGGTCGTAGCCTTTCTCGAGGATAGTCTCGCCCCAGTCCCGCACCGCCTGCTGGCTGGCCGCCTCGACCACCACGTCCGGCTCGAGCTTCAGCAGGGCCTTCAGGTCCTCGACCACCGCGACCTTCCGGCCGACCGCCTTCTGGGTGGCCTTGGCCCGGCCGTGCCGGACCAGGACGCCGACGATGTCGATCGGCGGCTTTTTCTCCTTGAACACGTCGAACAGCATCTGGCTGATGGCGCCGTAGCCGATCAGCGCAATCTTCAGCCGCTTGCCGCTCTTTTTCTTCCTCTTCGCCATGCCATGCCCCGCGCAAATTCGAGCCGCGGACTATACCCGGCCCGCGCGGCCCTTGCGACCATGGGAGCCCGCCGCTATAACCCCGCCGCCTGACGGAGTGTAGCTCAGCCTGGTAGAGCACTAGCTTCGGGAGCTAGGGGCCGGAGGTTCGAATCCTCTCACTCCGACCAATGAAACAGCGGCTTTTATCGCTGTCGGTGCCGCGCTGGCGAAGATCGTCGGCGCGGCACATTTCCTGCAAAACACGCGAATTGCCATCAAATGCTGGCACACATCTGGCACACTTAGTTGCACCGATGTTCTCGAGCGTCTTTGCGCCGTCGAAGACGTCAATCAAGCGTTCGGACAATCCGCCAGGCAATCGCCAAAGGTCTACGGTCCGCAAGTCGCTGTCTGCCATCGCTGCAAGCGTACGCCGCAATGCCCGCTCGACGTGCGCCTTTGACCCCCCACCCCTTCCGGTGCAACGACCTGCAGGGACTATCGTCGGAGATAATCTCGCACCGCCCAGCGGCAGAGTGCCAGCATGTTTCGGAAGCGCTGTGTCAGCGAATTATTCACGCCGAGGATTCGCTCGCAATCGTTGAGCCCGCGTTCGAACAGCGGCAAGGCCTCCGCGGCGCTGCCCCGCTTTTCCAGCGCGGCGGCCTCTTCGTAAAGTCTGGTTAGCGATGCGGCATCTCCTGTGCCGGTTGTCGAAGCAGGGTCGTCCACGACGTCATCGGCGGTGGGTGCGACGGCAGGGCCGACTGGTGCGCAGTTGGCGAGACTCCCCTTGAAAAGCAGTGTGGTCGGGTGCTGCTCACCGAGCGCTCCCTTCGCGCCTTCGAGAGCCCGTCTGTGCAGCGGCAGGGCCGCCTCCGCATCACCGAGCGCCTGCAGGCAACGGGCCAGATTGTGCACAAACACGAGTGTATCGCGATGGTCGGGGCCGCGCAGTTGCTCGCTGGCATCGAGCGCGCGTCTATGCAGCGGCAGGGCCGCCTCCGCATCACCGAGCGCCTGCAGGCAAAGTCCCACATTGTTCACGCTGTCGAGCGTGCTGGGATGGTCCTTCCCCAGCACCCGTTCGCCGGCGTCGAGTGCGCACCTTGAGAGCGGCAGGGCCGCTGCCGCGTCGCCGAGCGCCAGCAGGCAAAGGCCTAGATTGTTCAGGTTCCTGAGCGTGTCGGGATGGTCCCAGCCAAGCACCCGTTCGCTGGCATCGAGCGCGCGTCTATGTAGCGGCAGCGCCGCCTCCGCATCACCGCGCGCCTGCAGGCAACGGCCCAGATTGTTCAGGGCCATCAGCGTGCGGGCGTGTTCCTTGCCGAACTCCCGCTCGCTGGCGTCGAACGCGTGTCTTAAGAGCGGCAGGGCCGCTGCCGCGTCGCCGAGCGCCAGCAGGCAAAGGCCTAGATTGTTCAGGTTCCTGAGCGTGTCGGGATGGTCCCTGCCGAGCACCCGCTCACTGGCATCGCGCGCGTGTCTTAAGAGTGGCAAGGCCCCCGCCTCGTCGCCTAGCGTCTGCAGGCAAAAGCCCAGATTGTTCTCACTGGTGAGTGTGCTGGGGTGGTCTTTGCCGAGTACCCGTTCGGAATCCTCGAAGGCGCGTCTGTGGAGCGGCAGCGCCGCCGCAACGTCGCCGAGTGATTGCAGGCAAAGGGCCAGATTATTCACGACGCTGAGTGTGCGAGGATCATCGCTACCGAACATATGCTCGAAGGCGTCGAGGACACGTCGGTAGATCGGCAGCGCCGCCGCCGCATCGCCGAGTTCCTCCATGCAAGTGGCCAGATTGTTCGCGCTGGTGGCCGTGTAGGGATGGTCCCTGCCGAGCACCCGTTCGTAGGCTTCGAGGGCGCGTCTGTGGAGCGGCAGGGCCGCTGCCGCGTCGCCGAGCGAGTGCAGGCAATAGGCCAGGTTGTCCAAGCTGCCAAGCGTATCGGGATGGTCCCTGCCGAGCATCAGCTCGCAACTGTCGAGAAGCCAGCGATATAGGGGCAAGGCGATCAAAGCGTCGCCTATTGACACAAGGCTGAGTGCCAGCTTGTGCAGGGCAGACATCGTGCGGCTATGTCCCGGGCCGAGCACCTGCTCGCGGTCCTGAAGCACATGGTCGAATAGCGGCAGCGCCTCCCGGGCGGCACCGGCAGCGAGCAGGAACCTGCCGGCGCGCTCCCGCAAGTCCGACAGGGTCGGATTTCGGTAGCCGTCGCCCAGGTGCTCCATCAGCCCGTACTGATGCGGCAGCAGCCGGCGGCAGAGCGGCCAGAGGCTAGGATCTTCGGCGCTGTCGGGAAAGAACGCCGCGAGCCGCTCCAGCGCCCACCCCCGGGCTGCGCCGTCGCGGCCATCCCTTGCGAGGTCCATGCGCTCGACCGCCTGCACGAGGCCGTGCAGGCGGAAGTTGGCGCCGTCCTCGTCGAAAAAGATCATCGAATAGCGCCGAAGGCCGGCCAGCGCATCGAGCATGCGACGCTCGTCCCCCGTCGCCGCCCCGCCCAGCGGCAGCATCGGCCCGAAATGCTCGGCTAGCTCGACCACCTCGTCGGCGCCTTCCAGGATCAGCGCGCGCGGGATCGGCGTGGCGGCGTACCAGGCGCACAGCCACAGCACCGCCCGCGCTTCAAACGAGAGCTTGCCGATGGTGGTGCGCCAGGTTCTGAGCACCGGCTCGGGATAGTCGGTCGATCCGCTATAGCCTGCAGCCAGCAGCTTCTCGCTCGCGTCGGCATAGAAGCGCCGATAGTCGGCAAAGCCTACGCCCGGGGTCGCGGCGATGTAAGCGCCAGCCTGTTCAAGAGCCAGCGGCAGATATCCCAGTTCGTCAGCCAGCACCGCGCACGCGGTGCGTTCATCTCCCTCGGCACTTCGTCCAGTGCGATTGATCAAGAAGTCGCGCGCCGAGTCGGAGTCGAACACATCGAGGCCTACCGAGCGGATGCCGGCCTGCGCCGGCCAGTCGGCGAAGCGAGAGGTAATCAGCGTGCGACAGCCCGAGGTCGGCTCGCGCGGCAGCCACGGCCACACGGTCGCGACGTCGTTCGCATTGTCGATCACCAGAAGCCGCTCGCCCTCGCCGTTCAGCATGACAAGGAGGTGGCGCGCTTTCTCAGCCGGCGTCGCCTGGGCCAGCGCATGTTCGGGAAACAGCAGGTCGAACAGCCGCGCGAACTCTGCCTCGTAGCCGCGCCGCGCGTCGACCCACAGGATCTGCGGATAGAGCCGCCAGTAGCGGCGGGCATATTCGTTGGCAAGCGTCGTCTTACCGATACCGCCCAGCGCCGCAAGTGCACTGACCTTTCCGTGGGTCAACGCTGCCACCGGCGCGGCGTGTAGCGTCTCATGCACCCTGATGAGGTCCTTCTCGCGGCCGGTGAAGAACGGGTTGGCGGGATACGGCAGGTCGATGAACCGGTGCGCGTTCTCGGGCACCGGCTCGACGATCTTTCGTCGGATGGCGGCGAACAGCGCCTGCCACTCGGCCTCGCTGGCCGTCAACGGATCGAACGGTATCGTGTAGAGGTGGCGGAGCGGCGGCGTCAGCGTTTCGTCCGGGTCGCCTTCGACCAGGAGCGGCAGGATGGCGCGGTGTCCATAGGTCTCGTAACGCGTCCATTCGCTGCTGGACCAGCGCGGCGTGATCAGCGGCAGCATCACATGCGCGGCCTCGCAGGCCTCGTCGATTTCCTTGAGCCAATGAGCACCGAGTTCGAGCCGAGTCTGATCGAACCAGATTAAGAACCCCGCAGCCGTCAACCGCCGGTGCAGCACCACCGCACGCTCACGGTCGCCACCGGCGAAGCTGATGAAGACGTCTATCGCGCCCGGTCGGCAGTCGGTTTGCATCACGCATCCCAATAATAGCAACGAGCCGGACTGCGACAACGCCCTACATCAACCCTGGCGGGTACGAGGACGGCAGTGATTGCGCCCTGTCATCGCTCCGCTTCGAACTTATAACCCCGGTCATGGGCCAAGTCGTAATTTTGGGCCAGGCAGCGGGACAGGGCCGTCCGGCAAGCAGAGCCAAGAGAATGCACGCGTCGGTCGCGCCACGAAGACGGCGGTACCGGTTACGGGAGGGCCACGCTCAACTAACCTCCGGAAATAACGTTCCCCCAAGGTATTGCCCTCACACGCAGACAACTCACATCGCCAGCAAGCCGCAGGGCCTACTCCGAGCCGCCGCCCTCGTTGCGCTGGAACTGCGCGTTCTTCGAGCGCCAGATGTCGGGCTGCTCGCAGTGGTGGTTGTGCACGCCGAGGAAGCGCGACGCCGACTGCGCCTCCTGCACGACATAGCCGTGCGAGAGACCGAGCTTGGCCCACGCCATGCCCTCGCGCACCAGCGACTCGCCGAGATCGACGCCGTCGGCCTTGCACACCGCGACGGTGCGGCCGAGGCGATCCTTGTCGCGCGCCTCGCAGATGACGGTCTTGCCCTCGACCAGCCGCGTCAGCGCCTGCTCGGCGAGCTGACCAGCGGGCCAGCCGCCGCCACACGTCTGGGTCGGCGCCGGCGAGTCGATGCCCCACAGCCCGTAGGTCGTGCCGTCGAAGGTGATACTGCCCGCGCCCGGGACCGTGGCGGCGGAAGCCGACGGCGCGAGGGTCGCCGCGACCAGCAGAGAGAACCGGATTTTCATTGTTCAGCAGGAATGATCAGGGAACTGCGGCCAAATCCCGGACGCTCCCGGTTTGTCGAGAACAGGCCTAGTCGGGCCAGCTCTTGCCAATCAGCCAGCCGCCGATCTTCGGCCAGATCGGGAACGGTGGGTCGCGCGGCTGCCCGATCAGGTCGAAGCCACGGATGGTGAACAAGTACACCACGATCGCGCCGATGATCAGAACGTCCCACGGATCCATACTGCGTTCAGACTGGAACGGTTGGCCCCGAGGTAAGTCGCCGCATGTGGCGGCGCATGCCGTGATAGTCGTTGATCGCGTTGTGCATCACGCGGCGATTGTCCCAGACCGTCAACGTGCCCGGTTCCCAGTGCACCCGGCAGGTGAACTCCGGCCGCGTTGCATGCTCGACCAGCCATTCGATCATCGGCTGGCTCTCGTCGCCGGTCATGCCCTCGAAGTTCGTGGTGTGGACCTTGCTGCAGTAGATCGCCTTCTGGCCGGTGTCCTCGACGGTGCGCACGATCGGATGCACGGCCTCGAAGGTGTCGGCGGTCTCGCCCGCGGTCACCTTCATGCCGCCGATCTGCTGGTGATGCAGGCTGCGGCCGCCCGAATTCTTCAGGCCGGCGCTAAACACGCCGTTCAGGCTGCCGAGCACGTCCTTCATCTTCGGCGTCAGCGACTCGTAGGCCGCCACCATGTCGCAATAGAGCGTGTCGCCGCCCTTCGATGGCGTCTCGAGCGCGTAGAGCAGCGTCGCCATCGGCGGCGCCTTCATGTAGGTCGTGTCGGAGTGCCAGCCGCCGCCGAAGTTGCGTTTCTCGCTCGGCTCCTTGATCACGTCGAACAGGAACGGGAAGCCTTCGAGCCCCTTCACGAACGGATAGTGGTTCGGTTCGCCGAACCGCGCGCCGACATCCATCATGTCCTGGGCCCCGAGATCCTGGCCGCGGATCGCGATCACCTTGTGGTCGAGGAACGCCTGGTGGACCGTCGCCCACGCCTGGTTGTCCATGGTGCGCAGATCGACGCCGCGC
>DASXQC010000083.1:0-7473 GCA_036493235.1 Reyranella sp. | reverse complement strand
GCTGCCCGCGTGTCGGCATCGACCTCTCTGGCGACCAGTGAGTCGTCGAGCGGCATGTCATTGTCACGGACCACCCTCATCAGCCGCTTGATCTCCGATGCGGCGTGGGCCGGCGTTTGCAGCAGGACGAGGCGGTTCGTGCGGCTTGGATTGTCCGGCGCATGGCAGCCATTGCAGTGGCCTTTGCGCAGCGCATCGGCGAAGTCGCGATAGCGCGCTTCGAGCTCCTTGAGATAGGGGTTGTCCTCGGCGAACAGGCCGTGAAACAGAGCCGGCGCCGGCTGGGTTTCGCCCCTGGCGTCGGTCCACATCCAGTGGCCATCGAACGGCGGTCGCGTCACCGGCTTGCTGGTCAGCGGTGTGCTCCTTTCCATCGTAGGTGAACTGCGCCGCCACGATGGTGCTGGACGGCGCCATCCAAAACACGATGGTGTTGGCCTTCTGGTAGTCGTTCCACTTCTTCGCGTTGTGCCAGAAGGGATAGGGATATTGGCCGGGGTCGAGGGCGTTGCGAAACAGAGCGCCCAGGGTTGCCCTGCAAAGTCGTTCACCCTCGTCGTAGGCGAGGCGCGAGGTGCCGTCGAACATGAAGAGCGGCGCGTAAAGTCCGGTCCAGACCTCAGGACCGAATTGGGTCAGGCTTGTTTCCTTGAGGCTGGTACCGGACTGGGGATGCGGGCGGCCCCGCAGCAGGATGGTACCAAGGCGCTGCCGCAGCAGCGAGCCGCGGAACAACGCCTGGCGGCAGGCGTCGAGCGCTGTCTGGTCGCCGGCCGGTCCCGTTGGAAGGGAGTCAGCCGCCCATATCGGGCGGAACAAAGCAAATGACCGTGCCCTTCGAGTAGCATAGATGTCCACTTTCTCCGGTGGGATTGGGGACCCGAATGATTTTTTCGTCCGGCACAGCGATCCATTCGCTCGGCAGCACGGCCGGCGACTGACCTTGGCTCATTTCGTCGATTGGGTCGGACCATTGGCTTCGGCGCATGGCGAACCACCGACCGTGGCGTAGTTCAGCTCTTACCGGCGCGCAATCCAGATCTGAACAGCATGAAATGTTGGTGCCTGGTTGCTTCCAGTGACGGTAGTGGCCGTCGTGATATTGATGATGGCCCAGTTCTTCGGCTTCCGACGCCACGGCTCCTGTGATCGCAAGGAACGTCGCAGTAAGTCCGAGGCAGGCGCGTGTGCTGACGCGGGGTGCAAGTGTCGTCATGTGACACTCCTCGCTGTGCATCGAGACGCACAAAAAGCTGACCGGCGTACAGAAGACGGTGAGCTAGTTGGGAGCATTTGTCGAGGTTGCGCCACCTCGGATGGATTACCTCGAAATATCCGGCGCGGCCTGTCGATGCGCTCGACCTCGGCCTGACTCGGCCCGATATGGTTGTACGCCGCGCAAGGCAGACATCGCCTTGTCCCGCGTCAGGCCCCTTTTACGACTACAGATTCTAGCCTGCCATCCGTCGATCGAGCCAATCGCGGGTGCGGTACCAGGCGCCGATCGCTGGCAGGAACCACGACGGATCGCCGTTGTAGAAGGGATGCTCGGGAAACTCCCGGCCGTCGAGCGGGTTGATCGGCGCGTTGCGGCCGCCGGCGATCTTCTTCGCGGTCTGGGTGCCGAGATAGGTCATCATGGCGACGCCGTTGCCGTTGCAGCCCAGCAGGTAGTGCAGGCCCTCGTCGATGCCCATGTGCGGCATGTAGTCGAGCGCGAAGGCGACGTTGCCGGTCCACACGTTGGTGATGTGGATGCCGTCGAGCTGCGGGAAGCGGTCGATCATGTATTGGTAGAGCGCGCCCGCGATCACTTCGGGAGACGCCGGGGTGAAGCGGGCGCGGCCGCCGAAGATCAGCCGCTTGCCGTCGGGCGAGGGCCGATAATAGGTCAGCACGCGCTTGCTGTCGCCGATCGCCCGCATCCCGGGGATGATCATCTTGTCGGCGGGCTCGGGCAATTCCTCGGTGGCGATGATGTGACTCGCTACCGGCACGACGCGGCGCTTCAACCGCGGCGTCAGATCGCCGGTGTAGCCGTTGGTCGCCACGACGACCTCGCGGCAGTCGATCGGCCCCTTGGCGGTCAGCACACGCCAGCCCGTCGCCGTCTTCTCGGTGCGTTCGGCCTCGATGTCGGCGCACAGGATGGCGCGCGCCTTGTGCGCCGCCTCGAGCAGGCCCTTGTAGTAGAGCGCCGGATGGAGGTGGCCGGCGCGCGTCGACTGCATGCCACCGAAGTAATAGTCGGACTTGATGAATTCGTGCTGGCGCTCGCGCGGCACCATCGACGTGCCGGCATTGGCGTACTTGTTGTAGGTCTCGACCTTGCTCGCCATGTCGTCGTAGTGCCGCGGCGTCCAGGCGCCGATGAAGCGGCCGGTCTTGTGCAGACCGCAGTCGATGCCCTCACGGGCGATGATGTCCTCCAGCACCGTGAGCGAGTCTGCGCCGGCCGCCATCAGCTCGGCCTTCTTGCGCTCGAACTCCTCGGCGATCGGGCTCTTGCCGCCCAGCCCTTTGCCGAGATTGGTGCCGCCCGAGATCATGCCGCCGTTGCGCGTCGACGCCCCGATGCCGAACACGCCGCGCTCCAGCACGACGCAGTCGATGCCGTTGCGGCGCAGCTCCAGCGCCGTCGACAGCCCGCCATAACCCGCGCCGATGATCACGACCTGCGTCTTCGCCGGTGGGTCCTGCGAGAGCGCATTGTTCGGCGTCCACGCCTCCCACCACCAGGGCTGAGCCTTGAAGGCGGAGGTGTAGATGTCTTTGCGCATGAGAGGCTCGTTCAAAGCAACTGTGTCATCCCGAGCGTAGCGAGGGATCTATGGGGGCCAGCATAGATCCCTCGCTACGCTCGGGATGACACAGTGCATGAGGGTGACATCGTCCGCGTGAGCGACAGGGTGTGCTGGGTGACAACGACTAGAAGTCCGTCACCTTCCCGTTGAACTGCCAGTCGCCGTAGCGGGTCGGCTCGGGACCGGGCGGGCCGCCGATCTCCTCGACCTTCTTGGGCTTCTCGGGCGGAACGGGCTTTGGGGCCTCGGGCTTCTTTTCAGCCTCGGTCGCGGGCTTTTTGTCGTCGGTCATGGGCCCCATGATGCCGCCGCCAGCCTTGATTCGCCACAGTCCGGGGCCATCTTTTCGCGCATGAACTACATGAAAACCGCCCTTCTTCTGGCGGCTCTCACCGGCTTCTTCCTGGTCGTTGGCTACGCGCTGGGCGGGCGCGGCGGCCTGATGATCGCGCTGGTGTTCGCGCTGGGCATGAACGCCTTCGCATACTGGAACAGCGACCGCATGGTGCTGCGCATGAGCGGCGCGCACGAGGTCGGGCCCGAAGAGGCGCCCGAGCTCTACGGCATCATCCAGCAACTGACCCAGCGCGCCGGCCTGCCGATGCCGCGCGTCTACATCATCGACGAGGACCAGCCCAACGCCTTCGCTACCGGCCGCAGCCCCGAGCATGCCGCGGTCGCGGTCAACACCGGCCTGCTGACGCACCTTACGCGCGAGCAGATCACCGGCGTGCTGGCGCACGAGCTGGGCCATGTCCGCAACCGCGACACGCTCACCATGACCGTTGCCGCCACGCTGTCGGGCGCGATCGGCATGCTCGCGACCTTTGGCGGCCTGATGGGCGGCGGTCGCGACGAGAACGGCCGGCCGATGATGAATCCCATCGTCGCGATAGCGGCGATGATCCTGGCGCCGCTCGCGGCCTCGCTGGTGCAGATGGCGATCAGCCGCTCCCGCGAGTACGAGGCCGACCGCGCCGGCGCGGAGATCTCCGGCAATCCGCTGTGGCTCGCCTCGGCATTGCAGCGCCTGCACGAAGGCACGCAGACGATTCCCAATGCGACCGCGCAGGCCAATCCGGCCACCGCGCATCTCTACATCGACAATCCTCTCTCGGCCGGCGGCCTGTCGGGCCTGTTCTCGACCCATCCGCCGATGGAGGAGCGCATCGCCCGCCTGCAGGCGATGGCGCGCGACAACGGTGCTGCGCCGCCCCCGGCGCCGATGCAGCCGGCGTCGGTTCGCCATGGCGGCTCGGTGCCGCAAAGTGGCAATGGCCCCTGGGGATAAGACGACTTTCGTCTTCCCCTTATGGGCAATGGAACAAGAATCACGTCGCGTTTTGCGCGCGTTTGATCACGGCCATTGCCCGTATTAGGTGCGGCACCGCGAGCGTGCGTATGCTGCCGCTCATGCAGACGTATCTTCCTCAGAACCCTCGAGAGCGCCGCCGTTTCCGGCCGTTTTCACCGTTTTTGCGCCACCACCGTTTATGGCTTGGGCAACGCTTCCGGCTGCTCGCCCATGTCGACGGCCTGGATGCGCTCGCCGCGGCGCATGATCTGCACCGTCGACGTGTCGATCTCGCGCAGGTCCTTCTCGGTTTGCGTGAAGTGACGCTTGAGGTTGTCGACCCGCTCCTGCAGGCGCCGCGTGTCGCCCATCATCAGCGCGACCAGCTTCTGAATCTCGCCCGCCTGCTCGCGCATCTGCACGTCCTTCAGCACGGCGCGCACGGTGTTGAGTGTCGCCATCATGGTGGTCGGCGACACGATCCAGACGCGGGCGCGGTAGGACTCGTCGACGATGCCGCCGAAGTTGGCGTGCAGCTCGGCGTAGATCGCCTCGGACGGCAGGAACAGCAGCGCCGATTCGGCGGTCTCGCCCGGCACGATGTACTTGTCGCGGATGTCGGTGATGTGCTTGCGCATCGCCGCCTGGAAGGCGCGCTGGGCCAGCGTGAGCGCCTGGGTGTCGCCCGCCACCACCGCGCGCAGGGCGTGGTAGCTCTCGAGCGGGAACTTGGCGTCGATCGCGATCGAGCCCGGCGGGTTGGGCAGCTTCAGCATGCAGTCGGCGCGCGAGCCGTTCGACAGAGTGAACTGCAGGGCATAGGCCGACGGCGGCAGCGCATTCGACACCAGGTCGTTCAGCTGCACCTCGCCGAAGGCGCCGCGCGCCTGCTTGTTGGTTAGGATCTGCTGCAGGCTCACCACCTGCGTGGAGAGATCGCCGATCTTCTTCTGTGCCTCGTCGATGCGGGCCAGCCGCTCGCGCAGGTCGGTGATGACCTGGCCGGTCGCCTTCTCGCTGCGGTCCAGTCGCTCGTTGACCAGCCCGGCCAGCGTCCGTTCCTGGTCACGCAGCGATTGCTCGACCCGCTGCACCGTGTCGGCCAGCCCCGCTTGGGCAGCCGATTGCGCGCGCGTGTCGCTGCGGCGCATCAGGACGACGGCCAGCGCTGCGCCCAATGCCAGCACCACGGCGAGCAGAACGTAAACCAGGATATCCATTGCCAGCCTTTATAGGCGGGACTAAGCCCAATACCCAACCATGCCTATCCCCAAGCACGATCCCCCAAAGCACGACCCTGACGTCTGGTTGTTCGACCTCGACAACACGCTCTATCCCGCGAAGTGTAACCTCTTCGCGCAGATCGACGTGCGCATCGGCCGCTATATCTCCGACTGGCTCAAGGTCGACGTGGATGAAGCGCGCCGGGTGCAGAAGCAGTACTGGCGCGACCACGGCACCTCGATGCGGGGCATGATGAGCCTGCACGGTGTCGATCCGGTCCACTACCTGAACTATGTGCACGACATCGACTATTCGCCGGTCGAGGCCAACCCGGCGCTTGAGCGCTCGCTGGCGGCATTGCCGGGCCGCAAGATCATCTTCACCGCCGGCGACGTGCCGCATGCGGAGAAGGTGATGGAGCGGCTGGGCGTGGCCCATCACTTCGAGGCGATCTTCGACATCGTCGCCGGCGACTACTGGCCCAAGCCGCACCAGGCGATCTACGACAAGCTGGTGGTGAAGCATGGCGTCGATCCGACCCGCGCGGCGTTCGCCGACGACATCGTGGTGAACTTGAAGCCCGCGCACGACATGGGCATGCGCACGGTGTGGATCCGCACCGAGGAGAGCGTGAAGCGCGCCGAGGGGCTCAACCTCGACCACATCCATCACCAGACCGACGATCTCGCGAGCTGGCTCGCCGACTGGATCTCGGAGAGGAGCTCCAAGAAGTGAAGATCCTGATTTTGGGCGCCGGCGCGGTCGGCGGCTATTGGGGTGCGCGCCTGCACCAGGCCGGCATCGACGTCACCTTCCTGCTGCGCGAGAAGCGAGCGGAAACGGTGCGCAAGAACGGCCTTGTCGTGAAGAGCCCGAAGACCGGCGATGCGACGCTGCCGGTCAAGGTCGTGACAAAGGCGACCGAGGGCGGGCCGTACGACGTCATCATCCTGGCCTGCAAGGGCTACGACCTCGGCTCGGCAATGGACTCGATTGCGCCTGCGGTCGGGACCAACACGACCATCGTTCCAATGCTGAACGGGCACATGCACTTCGCAACGCTCGATGCGCGCTTCGGCAAGGAGAAGGTCGCGGGTGGGCTGGCGCGCATCTCCGGCATGCTGGGGCCGAACGGCGAGATCCTGAATTCCGGCGGGACCGGCGTGTCGTTCGGCGATCGCGATGCTGCGCCGGCGCGGCCGGCGCTGGTCGAGCTCGCTGCGGCCTGCAAGAAGGCCGGCATCCAGGGAGGGCTCAACCCCAACATCAACCAGGACCTGTGGGACAAGTGGATCATGCTGGGCGCGATCGCCTCGATGTGCTCGGCGATGCGCGGCACGGTCGGCGACATCATGGAGTCCGAGGACGGCGGCGCGATCATGGCCGAGATCCTCGAGGAATGCCGCAAGGTCGCCGCGGCCGAGGGCTATCCGCCGAGTGACAAGGTGGTGGGCGAGATAAAGGCCAGCCTGACGCAGAAGGGCGCCAAGTCGGTCGCCTCGATCCTGGGCGACATGGAAAAGGGCGGCGCCGTCGAGGCCAAGTCGATCGTCGGCGACATGCTGGCGCGGGCGCGCAAACACGGCTTTGCCGCGCCCAACCTGCGCTTCGCCTACGCGCATCTGCAAACCTATGAGGCGCGGCGTGAGCGCGGAGGACTGAAGTGAAGATCCTGATTCTCGGCGCCGGCGCGATCGGCGGCTATGTCGGCGGCCGGCTGCATCAGAGCGGCGCCGACGTGACGTTCCTCGTGCGCCCGGCGCGGCAGCAGGCGATCCAGCGCGACGGCCTCGTGATCAAGAGCACCAAGGGCGACATCACCCAGAAGGTGAAGACCGTGCTCAAGGCAAGTGAGGGCGGGCCGTACGACTTAGTGCTGTTGACACCCAAGGCCTACGACCTCGATTCGGCGATCGAAGCGATCGCGCCGGCGGTCGGGCCGGACACGACGGTCGTGCCGCTGCTGAACGGCATGCGCCATCTCGACGTGCTCGATGCCAGGTTCGGCAAGGACAAGGTGGTGGGCGGTCTCGCGCGCGTCGGCGTGGCGATGTCGCCGGAGGGTACGATCCTGCACACCAGCCCGTTCGCCGCGATTTCGTTCGGCGAGCGCGACGGCCGCGCGCCGCGCGCCTCGCTCAAGGAGCTCGA
>DASXQC010000082.1:0-3548 GCA_036493235.1 Reyranella sp. | reverse complement strand
GCCGAGTCGGGCGAGATCGTCGTCGCGCTGATCGACGATGCCGAGGCGACGCTGAAACGCCTGCGCAAAAAAGGCGCGTCGATCGCCCTCGAGCCGGCCAACGCCGCCTACGAGACTCGAATCTTCGGACCCGATCGCGTGAAGATCCAGGGCCGCCTGGCGGGAATCTATCGCCGCTATCACTGAGTCAGTGGATCGCGCGCTTCCAGCGCGCGGCTGAGTCCGTCGGTCTATCCCGCCTAAGCGGAATGAGACTTCAGCCTTGTGTTGAAGCTTTGCAGGACACGTGTTCAAACGTGTCCATGCTGAAGACGTCACGCCGCACATTGCTCAAGAGCGCAGCGGTGCTCGCGGCCCCCGCGATCGCCCGCGCTGACACGTGGCCCAGCCGGCCGATCCGCTGCATCGTCGCTTTGCCGCCGGGCGGCGGCACCGATTCCACGGGACGGTTGGCGATGCAGGCGTTGAGCGAGGCGCTCGGCGTCGCGGTGGTGGTCGAGAACAAGGCCGGCGCCGGCGGCACGATCGGCAGCGACATCGTCGCCAAGGCCGCCCCCGACGGCTACACGCTGGGCATCGCCACCTCGTCGAGCCACGCCGCAGCGCCTGTCTTCCGCAAGGACCTGCCCTACGATCCGGTGAAGTCCTTCACCGCCGTCACCCTGCTCGGCACCACGTCCTACATCCTGATCGGCGGGCCTGCCGCCGGCGCCAAGGACCTCACGACGCTGATCGCCAACATCAAGGCCAATCCTGGCAAGGTGACCTGCGCCTCGCTCGGCCCCTCGACGCTGGGCTATCTGCTGACCAAGCAGTTCGAGCTGAGCGTCGGCCTCGACATGATCGACACGCCCTACAAGGGCGCCTCGCAGGTCTATCCCGATCTGATGAACGGCACGGTCGCGGTGATGCTCGACAATCCGTCGGGCTCGGCCGGGCTGGTGCGCGAGGGCGTGCTGACCGGCTTCGCGGTCACGCGGCCCTCGACGGCGGTGCCCAAGGTGCCGACCTTCGACAGCCTCGGCGTGAAGGGCTTCGAGGAGGTATTCTGGTACGGCGTCGTGGCCCCGCCCGGCCTGTCGCCTGAGCTCGCCGACCGCCTCCAGAAGATCCTGGCCAAGGCCTTCCTCGCCGATCCGGGCCGCGGAAAGATGCGCGCGCTCGACGTCGAACCGGTGATGTCGACGCCACAGGAGTTCGCGCACACCATGGCCAACGATACGCAGCGCTGGAAGGCGCTGGCCGACAAGCTCGGTCTCAAGCCCGAATAGGAGACGAACGATGGATGGAAGCCAGGCGACCTACCGCGTCAACGAGCTGACGCCCGACCCGACGGTTACGTTCGATCCCAAGGTGGTGAAGGACTACGTCACCTACGCCCATCGCATCGCCAACCGCGGGCTGGTGAACTCGAGCGTCGGCGGCATGGTGATCCGCGTCGCGCATCCGAATCATGCGGACGGCGTGTGCTACGCCAAGCCCCAGGGCATCAGCCTCGAAGAGGTCGAGGACGGTGATCTCGTCATCACCGACATCCCGTTCGGCCGTATCCTGGCCGGCGAGCGCGCGACCACGGTCGGCCATCAGATGAACCGCGAGATCCTGCGGCTGCGGCCCGACATCAACGCGGTGATCCACCTGCACCATGACGAGATGATCGCCTTCATGGCGGCGGGCCACGACAAGATCCGCTCGTTCAGCCTGACTTTCGGCTACCTGATGCAGAAGCCGCCGCACTACCTGCCGGCCAGCATCAACGTCGAGGAGGATGTCGGCCCGATCAAGTCGTTCATCCAGGACACCAACTGCATCATCATGAAGCGCCACGGCTTTACCGTGCTCGGCCGCACCGTGTCGGAGGCCTATCACCGCACCTGCGTGCTGGTGAGCGAGATCAACCGCAACATCATCGTCGAGTTGCTGTGCGCGGCCAACGGCAAGACGCCCGAGGCCGTCACCGACGAGGAGATGGCCTACATGGCCACCCACGGCGACCAGGTGATGTACCCGAAGCTCATCAAGAAGAAAGCCTGACGTTCGCCGGGGAACGCCAGGCTTTCGGCATCGGATCAGGCAGCGCTTGCGAGCGCACGCACTGCCGTCAATCCGGCCACGGCGCGCAAGCAGGCCTGGGCCGCTTCCTTTCCTTTGACGCGAAAATGAGAGTGGAAGAAGGCATGATGCTCGGCGTGCTCGTGAAAGTGCTGGGGCGTCAGGACCGCCGAGATGACCGGAACCTCGGCCTCCAGCTGCACTGCCATCAGGGCGTCGATGACCGCGTGCGCGACAAACTCGTGCCGGTAGATGCCGCCATCGACGACGAAGCCGCACGCCACGACGGCAGCATAGCGATCGCTCCGGGCAAGAAGCTTGGCGTGCAGCGGAATCTCGAAGGCGCCAGGCACTTCGTAGAGATCGATCGCCGAGCGCGGAATACCGCCGCTTGCCATCTCGTCGAGAAAGGCATCCCTGCCCTGATCGACGATCTCGCGATGCCAGCAGGATTGCACGAAGGCAAACCGCTTCTGATCTTTTCCTGTTGAACGGTTGTCGAGCTGATTCATCTGATCCTCACTTGCAGGTTGAGGCCTGAATCAGGGTGCAGTGCACGAGTCGACTATCGTCGGCCGCGGACACACGTCCACGGCCTGGAAAGACGACGTCGCGCTCTCTTCCATCCGGACTTTGACCGTCGGCTTTGGAATTGCACCGAATCTGCTGACCCCGCCTCCGAGGAGACGGGCGCTCGCGGGCTGATGCGATGGCTCGCAATCACCGCCGGTGGGGAATTTCACCCCGCCCTGAGAACGCCTACCCCGGGACCATCCGGAGCAGGAAGATGATTCGCGGGCCCGTTGACTCCGGCAAGCTCGGATGGAGATCCCTCGCGCGACACAGGAGGACGCGCCCGCTATGCGGAGTCTGTTGACCTCGCCGTCCTTGCTTCATCGTGATAGGCGAAAATTCCTAAGCCAAATTTTCGACCGGTGGCTCAAAAGCCACGGTGGATAATTCGTCCCGCGTCCCGCCAATTCGACCATCGTCCCAACGGGTGTGTGGCGCAGGATCTGGGACGAATCGCCTGAAACGCATACGGGCCGGCATTTTAACCGTCCCAAGTCGGTGGAACGCGGGACGGGACACGACGCTCTTTTGCTGGGGCGCGTCACTCCAGTGACGTGTCATGCGGTGTGTGCGCCCCTTATGACCGCGCCACTGGAGTGGCGCGCGCCCAGCGAAAGACGATGACGTCTGAGTGAACCCGCTCTACCGGTCAGCCTCAGGCGCCCGGCGCTTTCACGATCGTCTGCCGGGATGGACTGTTGGGCACCCATGGCCGATCGCCGCGCGCGGCGTTCGTGGTCTCACGGCGTACGCTCGTCTCATCGAGCCACAGCGCCTGCGCCCCTTCCCGCCAGGCGTCGCGGCGATCGATGACGACACGCGGGCCGCGGCAGCGGCCTTGCGCGTCGACAGTCGAGAGCACGATGTCGGCGCTGCCACAGGCTTCGGCCAGCCGGCGGTCGTCGCTCACTAGCGCGACGCGC
>DASXQC010000081.1:0-3343 GCA_036493235.1 Reyranella sp. | reverse complement strand
CTATGTGCTGCTGCGCCGGCGTTCCCCGGCGAGCAGCCGCTCCTTGCGCGCCACGCCCCAGCGATAGCCGGTCAGCGCGCCGGTCGATCCGACGGCGCGATGGCAGGGAATGACGCCGGCCGCCTGGTTGGTCGCGCAGGCACGGCCGACGGCACGGGCCGAGCCGGGCGCACCAATGCGCTGGGCAATTTCGCCGTAGGTGCGGGTCTCGCCTGGTGGGATCTCGGTCAGCGCCTTCCACACTTTCCACTGGAAGGCGGTGCCGACGATGTCGAGCGGCACGTCGGGCGCATCGAGCGCGGTCGGCTTGCGGCCGTAGAGCCGGGCCAGGACACCCTTCACCCGCGGCGCCAGGGCACCGTCATTGCGCTCGATGTCCGCTGCCGGGAAGTCATGCTTGAGGTCGCGCTCGAGCGTGCGGTCGCTGTCGCCGAGGAAGACTGCGGCGATGCCCTTCTGGGTCGCCGCGACCAGGACGCGACCATAGTCTGATTCAACCGTCGTGTAGTCGATGTGCGCACCCGCACCGCCCTTTGCGTAGGTGGCGGGCGTCATGCCGAGCGCCTTGTCGCTCGATTCGTAGACGCGGCTCGGCGAGCCGTAGCCCGCGCCATACAAGGCCTCGGTCACCTTTTCGCCGTTGCGCAGCGCCTTGCGGAAGCGCTCGCGCTTGCGCGCGATCAGCCAATCCCGCGGCGTCAGCCCCAGTTCGGCCGCGAAGCGCTTGCTGAGCGTGTTGGCGTTGACGCCGACCTTGCGCGCGACCTCGGCCAGCGACGGCGGCTGGTCGGCATCGGCCGCGTCGAACAGCGCGCAAGCCTGCGCTACCGAGCGGCTGAGGCCGAGCTCGGCCTGCCATTCGCGCGGACGGCAGCGCTTGCAGGGGCGGAAGCCGGCGGCTTCAGCCGCTTCCGGCGAGCGGTGGAAGGCCACGTTCTTGCGCAGCGGCGGACGCGCGGCGCAGGACGGCAGGCAATAGACCCCGGTCGTCGCGACCGAAAACCAGAACCGGCCGTTGCAGGCCCGGTCCCGGCGCTGGACGGCAGTCCAGCAGGAATCCGGGTCGGGGAGCATGCCAGTAGGGGAGGGGCTGGCGAGCGCCATGGTGGGGGGAGACATAGAGAGTTGGGTCATGAGTGCAATTTAGGCACCCCTGCCAACCTGCTCTATCCGGCGCCCGCCGGCAATTCCCCCGACCCGGAAGCCGGTTTCAGGCCCTAGGCCCAGAAACCCTTGGTGGCCTCGAAGCGGGCGGTGCCGCGATCGAGCCCGATGTCGCGCAGGAGGCGATCGTCGAGCTCGGCCAGTTGGCGGCGGGATTTGCGGACCTCGGCTCGGTTGAGCATAGCCTCGACGCCGATCACCACCGATCCGGCGATGAGCCCGAGGGCCCGGCCGAAGGAGAAGGAGGGGACATCCGTGCGAGCGATGGTCCGCACGCTGGACAGGGTCGACATGACTTAGCTCCGTTTGAGGCGCGTCCGGCGGAAGTGCCGCTGCAACCTCGTTTCTGTGCCCTATTTGCTGTATCATCGGCAGTCGCGCAAAGGATGAAAGCTGAGGGGGAGGCTCAATAAAACTATGGACTACGGGTTGCCGTCATGAGTCGCTCGCAACTGCCGCTCAATGCGCTGCGCGCCTTCGAGGCCGCCGCCCGTCACGCGAGCTTCACGCACGCCGCCGAGGAACTGCACGTCACGCAGGCTGCGGTCAGCCATCAGGTGAAAGCGCTCGAGGAGCGACTGGGAGTCGCGCTGTTCGTGCGTCGTCCGCGCGGACTCGAGATCACCGGCGAGGGCCAGGCGTTGCTGCCCGACCTGCGCGATGCGTTCGATCGCATGACCAACGCGCTGGAGCGCGTCGGCCGCAAGGCCAACTCCGGCACGCTCAACGTCAGCCTGGTCACGACCTTTGCGCTCGGCTGGCTGGCGCCGCGTCTGCACCGCTTCCAGGCCAAGCATCCGGAGATCGAGGTGCGCATGACCACGGCGATGCGCCAGGTCGACTTCGCGCGCGAGGATTTCGACTGCGCGATTCGCTTTATGGTGCAGCCCGATCCCGATCTGCACGCAACGCGCTTGTTCAGCGACGTGCTCACGCCGCTCTGTGGCAAGCGCTACAAGGACAAGCTGAAGTCGCTCGACGATCTCAAGCGCGTGCCGTTCATCGACATGACCTACGATCCCGAATGGTCTATCTGGCTGCGCGCGGTCGGTTTGGGCGACTTCAAGCCCAAGCGGGTCTTGACCTTCGACTCGACGATGATCGCGGTCGAGGCAGCGATGGAGGGCGCGGGAGTCGCGGTCGGCCCGCCGCAATTGTTCCGCGAGGAGCTTGCCGAAGGACGGCTCTTCCAGCCCTTCCCGCAGATCGTCGACTCCGGAAAGGCGTGGTGGTTCGTGTGTCCGCCGTCATCGGCCAACCGACCGAAGACCAAGGCGTTCGAGGAGTGGCTGGTCGAGGAGCTGAGCGCGCCGCCGGCGCGGCAGGGGCGGCCGGTGGTCGCGTCCCTGCGCCGTTGACCCCGACAAAAGCTAATGCTGAATGAGGACATGAGCATCGACATCAGCCGGCCCTGGGCCCGCACCTCGCCGACCCTCGCGGGCTTCGCCGGTGGATACTTCACCATTACCAACAAGGCGGCCGAGGCCGACCGGCTGCTCGGCGCCGAAAGCCCGGCCGCGGCGAAGATCGAGATCCACGCCATCAAGGTGGTGGGCGCCGGCATCACCATGAAGCAGATGGAGAAGGGGCTCGGCCTGCCGCCGGACATTGCGATCACGCTGAAGCCGCGCGGCTATCACCTCTGGATCGAGCTCAAGGCACCGCTCGCGCAAGGGCAGAAGGTGCCGGTAACGCTCACCTTCGAGAAGGCGGGTACCCGGTCGATCGAGCTGACGGTCGAGGCGCCGGGCGCGATCGGTAACGACGCGATGAGCGAAGGTCAGCCCGGATAGCGGTGCGTCTCGCCGAACGCGTCTCTGACAAGGAGCGCGTCGGCATCGTCGCCCAGATAGCCCGGTCCTACCGGCACCTTGCCGTGGCCTCCCGGCACGTCGAGCACGTAGGTCGGCTGCGCCAGGCCCGACAGCCGGCCGCGCAGCGCCCGCATCAATTCCTGGCCGCGCGCGATCGAGACCCTGAAGTGGCCGGTGCCGCGCACCAGGTCGGGATGATGCAGGTAGTAGGGCTTCACGCGGGCGGTCACCAAAGCGCGCATTAGCTGGTCTAGGGTCTCGACGGTATCGTTCACCCCGGCGAGCAGGACCGTCTGCCCCAATAGAGGTATGCCCGCATCGGCGATCCGGCCGAGCGCGGCCCGGGTCGGGGTGCTGAGCTCGCG
>DASXQC010000080.1:0-3966 GCA_036493235.1 Reyranella sp. | reverse complement strand
GAAGTACTCGATCATCATCCCGCCCATGGTCGGGCCGATCGCCGGCGCGAACACCACGCCGAGGCCGAACACGCCCATCGCCATGCCGCGCCGCTCGGCCGGAAAGACGGTGAAGATGATCGCCATCACCAGCGGCTGCGCTACGCCGGCGCTGAAGCCCTGCACGGTACGGAAGATGATCAGCACGTCCTCGGTCGGCGCCGCGCCGCCCATCAGCGCGCCCATCGAGAAGAAGAACAGGGCGCCGACGAAGGTGCGGCGCTCGCCTAGCACGCCGGTGATCCAGGCATTCATCAGCATGCCCGCGGTCATCGCCGCGGCGTAGGCAGACGACATCCATTGCGCCTTGTCCTGGCCGATGCCGAAGGCGCCCATCACGTCGGGCACCGCGACATTGACCGTGGTCATCGCCAGCACCATCGAGACGACGCCGACCATGCCGGTGACGGTCACGTACCAGCGGTAATTCGGGCCGTAGCGTTCGCTCAGGACCTGAGGAGTGTCGAAGGCGGAGGGCGCGCTATCGGATGTCAATTTCGACTTCGACCATCATGCCCGGCGTCAATGGCTTGGGCGGGTTGGCGATGTCGATCTTCACCGGCACGCGCTGGGTGATCTTGGTGAAGTTGCCGGACGGGTTGGGGGTCGGCAGCAGCGCGAAGCGGGCGGTGGTGGCGCTGCCGATGCGCGTCACCTTGCCGTCGAAGGCGAGGCCGGGATAGGCGTCGACCGAGACATGAACCGGCTGGCCGAGCTTTACCGAGCCGACCTGGGTCTCCTTGATGTTGGCCTCGACCCAGACTTCCGCCGGATTGTGCAGCATCAGGATGCGTTGGCCCGAGGCGACGTACTCGCCCGGCAGCACGAAGGTGCGATCGATCACGGCCGGGATCGGGCTTTTGATCGTGCGGTCCTCGACGTCGACCATCTGCTGGTGCATCTGCGCGGCGATGTTGGCGACCTGGTGGGTCAGCGCCTCGATCTGCGCGTCGATCACCGTCAGCCGTTGCTCGCCCGCCTTCGCCTCGTCGAGGCTGCCCTCGGCCTGCTGGTACTCGGCCTCGAGCTGCAGGATCTGGAACTCGAGCTTGTTCACCGCGGTCTGCGCCGTCTGCAGCTGGCGCTCGTTGGCGACCTTGGTCGCGTAGAGCTTCTTGGCGCGGTCGAGCTCGATCTTGGCGAAGTCGAGGTCCGACTGCAGCGCCTCCCGCGCCTTCTCGCGCACCGCGACGCCGGAGGTCCGCGTCTTGATCGCGGTCTCGACCTGCTCGCGGGTGAAGCTCCGCTCGGCCTTGAGCCGCGACCGCTCGGTGCGGACGCCCTCGATCTGCGCCTTGAACGCATCGACCTTCAGCTTGGAGGCGCGATCGTCGATGTTCACCACCACGCCGCCCTGTCCGACATGCGCGCCCTCGAGCGCCGGCATGTCGACGATCCAGCCGTCGGCGCGGCTCGAGATGGTGACGATATCTGCCGTGGCCCGGGCGTCGTACTCGTAGATGTGGGTGAAGCGGAGATAGGTCTCGTAGGCGCCATAGGCGACGCCCAACAGCACAACGGCTGCGATGCCGACGACCCGTGGCCGGAAGAAAAACGGGCGGCGGCTACTGCTTCTGACCCAACCGGGCTGGCTCTGGGCCTGCCCTAAGACTGGGGGGGCCGGGGGGTTAACCGTCTGATCCAAGATGACAAATCATAAAGGTGAAACAAATCGCGGACCATGCATGCAAAAGCGGCCCTCCCTTGCCAAATCGGGCAGTGATAGGTGAATAGGCGTTTATATCGGCCACTTCCGCTCGCACTGCAAAATCATCTAAGGATTTGCCATGCCCGACGCGTCGCACACCGTATCCGGCCAGCTCCCCCGCCAGCTCGACGTCGTGATCGTCGGCGCTGGCCTGGCCGGCCTCTACGCCATCCATCGCTTGCGCAAGATCGGCCTCAAGGTGCGGGCCTACGAGGCGGGCTCGGGCGTCGGCGGCACCTGGTTCTGGAACCGCTATCCCGGCGCGCGCTGCGACGTCGAGAGCCTCGAATATTCCTATTCGTTCGACGACCAGCTCCAGCAGGACTGGAAGTGGCCGGAGCGCTACGGCACGCAGCCCGAGATACTGAAGTACATCAACCACGTTGCCGATCGCTTCGACCTGCGGCGCGACGTGCAGCTCAACACCCGCATCAAATCGGCGGTGTTCGACGGCCAGGAAAACGCGTGGGTGGTGAAGACCGACAACGAGGAGATCCACGCGCGCTACTGCGTGATGGCGGCGGGCAACCTGTCGACGCCTCGCGTGCCCGACTTCAAGGGGCTGAAGGACTTCAAGGGCAAGTGGTACCATTCGGGCCTGTGGCCGCATGAGGGCGTCGACTTCAGCGGTCTGCGTGTCGGCGTGATCGGCACCGGCTCGTCGGGCGTGCAGATGATCCCGCTCATCGCCCAGCAGGCGAAGCACCTCACCGTGTTCCAGCGCACCGCCAACTTCAGCCTGCCGGCGCGCAACGAGCCGATGCCGGAGGAGAAGGAGCGCCAGCACAAGGCGGAGTATCCCGAGCGCCGGCGGGCCGCGTACGACACGCCCTTCGCCATCGCCGGCTACCCCAAGCCGACCAAGTCGGCGCTCGAGGCCGCGGAAGAGGAACGCAACAAGGCCTTCGAGGCCAAGTGGCAGGAGGGCGGCTCGATCTCCTACCTCTATTCCTACACCGACCTCCTGGTGAACAAGGCATCGAACGACATCGCGTCGGAGTTCGTGCGCAACAAGATCCGCAGCATGGTGACGGACCAGAAGACCGCCGAGCTGCTGGCGCCCAAGGACCATCCGATCGGCACCAAGCGGCTCTGCCTCGATACCAACTACTACGAGACCTACAACCGGCAGAACGTGAGCCTGGTGGGCGTGCGGTCCGATCCGATCGACGCGATCACCGCGACCGGCCTCAAGCTGAAATCAGGAGCGGCGTTCGAGCTCGATGCCATCGTGTTCGCCACCGGCTTCGACGCCATGACCGGCGCGCTGAACGAGATCGATGTGCGCACGACGGACGGCGCGGTGCTGCGCAGTCATTGGGAAGGCGGGCCGCTCACCTATCTCGGCCTGATGATCGCGGGCTTCCCCAACATGTTCGTCGTCACCGGGCCGGGTAGCCCGGGCGTGAAGACGCAGATGATCGCGAGCATCGAGCAGCACGTCGACTGGATCGCCGATGCGATCGACCATCTCGGCAAGCACCAGCTCGACCGCATCGAGCCGACCGCGACCGCAGAGACCGACTGGGTGGATCACGTCAACAAAGTCGCCGATTCGACGCTCTATCCGCTGGCCAACTCGTGGTACATGGGGGCCAACATTCCTGGCAAGCCGCGGGTGTTCATGCCTTATGTCGGCGGCTTCGACCGCTACAAGAAGCATTGCGATGCTGTTGCGGCTCAGGGTTACCGGGGCTTCACGCTCAGTCGACACGAGACCGTCGCCGCTTGAACCACGTCTACGTCTACCACCGCATCGATACGGCGCCACACCAGTGGCAGGCGGTGGCCGACCGGCTTGCCTCCGAGGGCGCCGCGCGCATCGCGGCGGCCAACGGCACATTGTATGGCCTGTGGCGCAGTCAGATCGGCCGGCCGCGCGACGAGATCCAGGCGATCACGCTGTGGCCGGGGACCATGCGCGCCGCCGAGGCCGAGCGCCTGCTGCTGCAGGGCGAGCAGGACGTGTGGACACGGCGCAGCGAGCTGCTCATCGCGACCTTGCGGCCGAAGGACACGACGACGCCGACACGCCAGGGCAACTACGCCTTCCGCTGGTTCGCCACGCCGGAGAACCATTGGCCGGAGTTCCTCGACCTTTGCGCCCAGGCCTGGCCCGGCTTCGAGAGCGCCTACGATTCGCAGGTGATCGGCTTGTGGCAGGCGGCCGGCGACCGCACCGCCACCGCCGCCGACGAGGTGACGGGCGCGGGCATCCA
>DASXQC010000079.1:0-2189 GCA_036493235.1 Reyranella sp. | reverse complement strand
CCGTTCACCGAATAGGCCGAGCCGTGGCCGCGCTCGATGCGGCGCACGACGTCGAGCTGGTCGGCGTCGTTGACCATCGCCGGCGCGGTGCGGGTCTTGTTGTCCAGCGACAGCATGACTTCGGCGATGTTGCGCGCGGGGCGGGTGCCGGCGCCGGCGAAGATCACGTCCTCCATCTCCGAGCCGCGCATCTGCTTGGCCGAGGTCTCGCCCATCACCCACTTCAGCGCTTCGACCAAGTTCGACTTGCCGCAGCCGTTGGGGCCGACGATGCCGGTCATGCCGGACTCGATCACGAGCTCGGTCGGGTCGACGAAGGACTTGAAGCCGGAGAGCCGGAGCTTGTCGAACTGGACCATCTACACCACGCCTTCGTTGGACCTACTTAACGAGCTTGGAAAAGGTCGCGTCGAGCTCCTCGACGGAGCGCGCGCCCTTGAACTCCGTGCCGTTGACGAACAGCGTCGGAGTCGAATTCACGCCCAGCATCTCGCCGCCGCGATAGTCGGCGACCACGCCATTGGCGACCGCGTCATTGGCCAGGCACGCCTTGACCTCGGCGTCGCCCATGCCGGCGATGCGCAGGGACTTGGAGAGCTCGGCGATCGGATCCGAGGCGGTCGCCCACTTGGGCTGGGTCTCGAAGGTCATGTCGATCACGCCGAAGTACTTGTCCTTGCCCGCGCACTCGGCGAGCTGGGCCGCCTTGAGCGCGGTCTGGTCGAGCGGGAAGTCGCGGTAGATCAGCTTCACCTTGCCGGTGTCGATCCACTTCTTCTTCAGCTCGGGCAGGACGGTGACGCTGAAATGCGCACAGTGCGGGCAGGTCAGCGAGGCGTACTCGATCAAGGTGATCGGCGCGTTGGGGTCGCCCAGCACGTGATCGGACGGCTGGATCTTGAGCAGGGCGCCCTTGTCGGTCGTCTGGGCGACCGCCTGCGGCACCGGGCCCGGAGAAGACGGGCGGGTTCCGAAATAGACGCCAAGGGCAATCGCGGCCACGGCCACGATGCCGCCTCCGACGATCAAGATATTACGCATCTTACGCCTTCCTCTCTACTACATCTTGGGAATTCTGCCTGTGGGGAGTCAAAGCGATTCAGCGTCCGACTTGACGCAAAATCGCATCGATCCCCAGGACCCCGCCTCCGGGGTTGCCGTATTTCTGCTCGTTGATGAACAGGGTCGGCGTGAACTTGACCCCGAGGGCCTGGCCGGACTGCACGTCGCCCACGACCTTGTCGAAAAGGCGGCCGTTCGACACGCAGTCCCGGGCGGGCAAGCCGGCCCGCTCCATGACCTTGATCAGCTCCTCTTCCGGCTGCTCGGCGGTCATCCACTCGACCTGGGACTTGAAGAGCACGTCGATCGTCTCGAAGAACTTCGCCCCGCCGCACTCGGCCAGCAGGCTGGCCCGCGTGGCGACCGAATCCGACGGATAGTGGCGGTAAACGAAGCGGGCCCGGCCGGTGTCGATCCATTCGCGCTTCACCTGCGGCAGCACGGCGGCGTGGAAATTGGCGCAGTGCGGGCAGGTCAGCGAGAAGTAGTCGATGATGACGTTGGGCGCGTCGGCCTTGCCCAGCACGTGATCGTTCGGCAGCACGCCCAGCAGCTTGTCGACATCCTCCTGCGCGCGCGGCGCCCTGGCCAGCGCCAGCGCGCCGAATACGCCCAGCATCACGCCCCGGCGGCTGGCGGCGATGCGCGCGCCGAGCCGCACCAAGGCGGCTCGCAGCTCGGGATCCTGCACCTCGGCAGCACTGCTTTCGATCCGCTGCATCGTCGGCGGATCAGGCTTGGGCAGCACGCGCGGCGGCGGCTTGTGGCTGAGCGGCGCCTGGACCAGGCGAATGTCGTCGATCAGGCGGTGGCCGAAATAGGCGTTCAGCCGCTCGACGATCTGCGCGCCGCGATGCTGGACCTCGAGCGCGGCGGCGCCCTCGACCTTGAGCCGCATCACCTTGCCCGGGCCGCGGCCGGCCAGCAGCGCATCGGGCTGCGTCACCCCCGCCAGCTCAGGGCCGACGATCGCCGACCATTCGACGCGCAGGCGTGCGATGGAGGTGCCGCGTCCCTTGCTACGCTTTTCGGTGAGGCCCGACGTCAGCCGCTGGGCAAGACCGCCGACCGCGCGAAAACCTTTTTCCCGCATGGACCCTTTCAACCGCCGTTTCTTATGCTAGGGC
>DASXQC010000078.1:0-3566 GCA_036493235.1 Reyranella sp. | reverse complement strand
CGACCTGATCCTGCTCGACGTCATGATGCCCAAGATCGACGGGCTCGAGGTCGTGCGCCGCCTGAAGGCCGACAAGTCGTTGCCCTTCATTCCGGTGATCATGGTGACGGCCAAGACCACGCCCAAGGACGTCGTGGCGGGACTGGAGGCGGGGGCCGACGACTATCTCACCAAGCCGATCGACCACGGCGCGCTGATCGCCCGCGTGCGCTCGATGCTGCGCATCAAGACGCTGCACGACGAAGTGCAAACGCTGAACCAGGGACTGGAGGCCAAGGTCAAGGCGCAGGTCGACGAGCTGGAGCGCGTGAATCGGCTGCGGCGCTTCCTGGCGCCCCAGCTGGCGCAGGCCGTTGTCTCGGCCGGCAACGAGA
This sequence comes from Reyranella sp., assembly GCA_036493235.1. Taxonomy (GTDB): domain Bacteria; phylum Pseudomonadota; class Alphaproteobacteria; order Reyranellales; family Reyranellaceae; genus Reyranella. The sequence goes on along the minus strand of DASXQC010000078.1, from coordinate 3,192 downwards.
AGGTGCTCGACAACCATCGCCGCGAGATCGCCGCCATGTTCTGCGACCTGCGCGGCTTCACGTCGTTTGCCGAAACCGCCGAGCCCGAGGACATCATGTCCCTGCTGGCCGAGTATCACGGCGCGGTCGGCCCGCTGATCCGCAAGCACGAGGGCACGCTCGACCGCTTCACCGGCGACGGCATGCTGGTGTTCTTCAACGATCCGATGCCCTGTCCCGATCCGGCGGCGCGCGCCGCCAGGCTCGCGCTCGAGATGCGCGATGCGGTGGCCCGGCTCGTGCCGCTCTGGACCAAGCGCGGCCACGAGCTGGGCTTCGGCATCGGCATGGCGCAGGGCTACGCCACGCTGGGCCGCATCGGCTTCGAGGACCGCTTCGACTACACGGCGATCGGCTCGGTGGTGAACCTCGCCTCGCGCCTGTGCAGTGAAGCGGCCGACGGGCAAATACTGGCCTCCGGTCGCCTCGCCGCGTCCGTCGAGGATATTGCCGAGATCGAGGACCTCGGCGAGCGCACGCTGCGCGGGATGGCGCGGCCGGTTGCGGTGCGCAATCTGACGGCGCTGAAGGGCTGATCGATGGATATGCGGCGACGGCCGTTCGTCGCGGGCATTGGCACAGCGATCGCGACCGCAGGGATCGCCCGCGCGCAGGTCAATGGACGAACCATCGGGCTGCTCATGACCGGCGGCGTCGACAGCCTGACGCAGGCCTTCTTCAAGGGCCTCGCTTCCATGGGCTTCGAAGAAAGCCGCAACCTCGCGGTCGTGCGGCGCAGCGCGGCGGGCCAGTTCGACAAGCTGCCGGCGCTGGCACAGGAGCTGGTGAGCCAAAGGGTCGATGCCATCGTGGCGATCGGCGGGCCTGTCCCGACCCGCGCGGCGAAGGGCGCGACCACGACCATTCCCATCATCTTCGCCTATGGCGGCGATCCCGTGGGCGATGGATTGGTGGCGAGCTTCAATCGGCCGGGTGGCAATGTCACCGGCGCCTCCTTCATGGGGGCTTCGTTCACGTCCAAGCGCCTGCAGGTACTGAAGCAGCTTCTGCCCCAGGTCGTCGACGTGGCGCTGATGCTCAATCCCAAGGCGACGCTGGCCGAAGGCCAGGTTCGCGATGCCCGGGCGGCCGCGCCGGTACTGGGGCAGAAGATCCAGGTCATGAACGCGAGCGGCGCCGAGGAGATCGACGCAGCCTTCGCCGAGATGAACCGCCAGAAGGTGGCGGCGCTGCTGGTCGGAGTCGATCCCAGCTACGGGCTGGTGTTCCGCGACCGCATCATCGGGCTGGCCGCCCGGTACAAGCTCCCGGCGCTCTACGACTCCCGCGACTACGTCGAGAAGGGCGGCCTCATCTGCTACGGCAGCGTGCTGACCGACACGTGGCGGCAGGCCGGCCTCTATGTCGGCCGCATCCTCAAGGGCGAGAAACCGCAGGATCTTCCGGTGGTGCAGCCGACGCGGTTCGAGACGGTGATCAACCTCAAGACCGCGAGGACGCTCGGGCTCGAAATCCCGCCCGATCTGCTGGCCCTGGCCGACGACACGATCGAATAGTCGTCTTTGCCGCGCTCATGGGCGCTAACTTTGGTCGAAAGCCCCAAGAGTCCTCATCCTGAGGAGCGAGCGCAGCGAGCGTCTCGAAGGGTGGCCACACACGATGTCGCTTAAACAGCGACGTCGCAGCACTTGCCTTGTTGCCGACCCTTCGAGACGCGGCCCTCCGGGCCGCTCCTCAGGGTGAGGTTCCTTTGTAAGTTAGCGCCTGTGAGTGCCGCGCTCCCAGCAAAGACAGGTCACTCCGGCGTGATGCCGGCGTCCTGCGCGACCTTCTTCCAGCGTGCGATCTCGGCGTCGATGTAGCTGCCGAATTCCTGCGGGCTGCTCGGCGCCGACTCCGCGCCCTGCTTGGCGAACTGTGCCTTGACGCCGGGCTCGGCGAGAATCTTCACCAGCACCGTGTGCAGCTTGTCGACGATCGGCTGCGGCGTGCCGGCGGGCACGACGATGCCCTGCCATGAGCTGACGTCGAAGCCGGGATAGCCCGCTTCTGCAAGCGTCGGCAGGTCGGGCGCGACCGACGAGCGCTTCACCGTCGTCACCGCGAGCGCGCGCACTTTGTTGGCCGCGACCTGCGGATAGAGCGTCGAGAAGGGATCGAACAGCACCTGGATCTGGCCGCCGACCAGGTCATTGATCGCGGGCGCACTGCCCTTGTAGGGGATGTGGTTCATCTTGATGCCGGCGACGGTCGAGAATTGCTCGACCGCGAGATGGATCGAGCTGCCGGCCGTGCCGTAGGCGAGCTCGCCGGGCTTGGCCTTCGCGAGCGCCACCAGCTCCTTCATCGTCTTGGCGGGCACCGAGGGATGCACCGCGACCAGCAAGGGCTGGATCGCCACCATCGACACCGGCGCGAAGCTCTTCTGCGGATCGTAGGGCAGCTTCGCGAAGGTCGCGGCGTTGATCGCCAAGGTCGAGATGTTGCCCATGGTGAGCGTGTAGCCGTCGGGTGCGGCCTTTGCGCCCGCTTCGGCGCCGACGATGCCGCTCGCGCCGGCGCGATTGTCGACCACCACCGACTGGCCGAGCTCCTCGGAGAGCCGCTGCGCCACGGTGCGCGCCATCACGTCGGTCACGCCGCCGGGCGGAAACGGTACGATCAGGTGCAACGCTTGGGTGGGCCAGGATTGCGCAAAGGATTGCGTGGTGGCCGTTGAGCCGAACGCGCATAACGCCAGCAGGACGAGGGCTATTTTCTTCACGCGCGCACGATGCGGATGACGTTCTGCGCGGTCAATCGGCGAGGGCTTGTCGGTTCCGACAGACGGGGCCAAACTCCGCGCCCTCCGACGAAATTCCGAAAGGTGAATCGCATGTCCACTGCCATGCCTGCCAACACGTACCAGCCCAAGGGCATGCTGATCGACGGCAAGTGGGTCGGCAGCGTTTCGGGCGCGCACTTCCCGGTCGAGAATCCGGCCAAGCGCAAGCCGATCACCGATGTGCCGCGCGCGGCGGCGGCCGACGTCGAGGCCGCGGTCGCGGCGGCCGACAAGGCGCTGCCGGCGTGGAAGAAGATCGTGCCGCGCGAACGCGGCAAGCTGTTGCTCAAGATCGCCGAAGCGATCCAGGCGCGCGTCGAGGAGCTGGCGCGCACCATCGCGCTCGAAACCGGCAATGCGCTGCGCAC
>DASXQC010000077.1:0-13264 GCA_036493235.1 Reyranella sp. | reverse complement strand
GCTGCAAGCGGCGGTAGGTGACGACGCCGACGCTGACCTCGTCGATGTAGGCGCCGGCCTGCTCGAGCGCGAGCGGCAGGTAGCCGAGCTCGCGCGCCAAGGTCGAGCACTCTTCGGCCTCGTCCTTGCGGCCGGTACGGTCGATCAGGAAGTCGCGCGCCTTCTCGGGCGCCAGCACGCCGAGGTCGATCACCTTCACGCCCGCCGCCTTCGGCCAGGCGGTGAAGCGCGAGGTGATCAGGGTGCGGCAGCCGGTGGCGCCGTGCGGCAGCCACGGCTGCACACTCTTGTCGTCCTCGGCATTGTCGATCACCAGCAGGCGGTCGGTCGGGCTGTTCAGCTCGGCAAGCGCCGCCTTGGCCTTCGCGGCGGGCAGGATGTCGGCGGTGGCGCGCTCGGGGAACAGGCGGTCGAAGGCCAGCGCGAACTCCGCCTCGTAGCCGCGTCGCGCGTCGACCCACAGGACCTGTTGGTAGTCCTGCCAGTGCTTGTGCGCGTACTCGTTGGCCAGCGTCGTCTTGCCGACGCCGCCCATTGCCGCCACGACCTGCACCCGCACGGCCTTGCCCGTAGCCCGCAGGCTGGTGTGCAGCTGCGCCAGATCCTCGTCGCGGCCGGTGAAGTAGGGGTTGGTCGCATGCGGCAAGTCAGGTGGTTGGGGCGACTGTGCCGGCACCGTGGCGCTCGTCGTCGGATCGCCACCGAGGGTTTCGATCAGGCGCCCGATCTCGCTGTCGAAGCCTTCGTGGGTCAGGCGCATGGCCTGGCGCTTGGTGAGGTCCGCGATGGACGTCGGCAGCGCGGCCGGGATCGGTATCGACGCCTTGCCGATCAGCACGGGAATGACCCGCTTGCCTGCGCTCAGCGCCGACGCGATTTCGAAGCACACATAGTCGTCCGGCAGGTCGAGGCGCCGTCGGCCGTGCTCGTCGGCCGCCGTCAGCCATTTCTCGTCGATCAGGGCGAGCAGCGTTTCAGCGTCGGCGAGCGCCTTCTTGATGGCGGCCTGCCAGTCGTGACCGGCGTCGATCGTCGCGACGTCGAGGAAGATCGGCGCGCCCGGGAACGCCCCGCCCAGGCGATCGCTCACCAGCCGGGCAAAGGCCGACGGCTCCTGCGTGCGTCGATAGCTGATGAAGATGCCGGCCATGCCCGATTCCCGATCCGGCTCGACAATAAGGGTCGTGAGGAGGGGCTCGCAACCGGCCGGAAGGGGAGATAGCGCCTGCGCCGTCGGAAGGGGACGCACCTGCCGGTTGTGCTATATTTACAGGCTACGGTTCGGGGAAACGGGCATGGTGGATTCGGCGAGCGGCCCGGTCGTGGTCGCGGGCGATGTTTCGATCGATTGGCTGGCCTGGCCGTTTCCGCCGGACACGGCTGCCGGCGGCCGCACGGTTGCCAACTGGCGGCATCGCGAAGGCACGCGCATGGTCGCACGGCGGGGCGGCGCCCTGCTGCTCAGGGATCTCCTCGGCAAGGCGCTGCCGTCCCGGCCCGTCATCGGGCCCAAGGTGCCGAAAGACCTGCATGACCTTCCGCCGGAAGAGATCCTGCATTCGATCGTCGACCTCGCTCTGCAAGAGAAGGCCTTCCGAATTCAACGGCTGCGCGGCTTCTCGGGACCGCTCGGGAAGAATCCGCCGCCGCCGAATCTCGACGGCTCGGTCGGCCCGGCCGATGTGCTGGTGCTGGACGATTCCGGCAACGGCTTCCGCGACGCGGCCGAATTCTGGAAAGAATATCTGGAAACGGCGAAGCCGCGATGGCTGGTGCTCAAGATGGCGCGTCCGCTGGCCAAGGGGCCGATGTGGGACCGCGTGCGACAGGGGCCGCTCAACGACGAGGGCAAGCCCGATCCGCAGCGTCTCGTCATCGTGCTCAACGCCGAAGACCTGCGCGAGGAGGGCTATGGGCTCACCCGCCCGCTCACCTGGGAGCGCACGGCGGAGGAGTTCGCCCACGAGGTGAAGCATCGCCCGGCCTTCAAGCCGCTGCGCGACTGTGCCCACCTGATCGTCCGCTTCGATTGCGACGGCGTCATCCACTATTGCGGCGGCAAGACGCCGACGGCCACGCTGTGCTTCGATCCGCACCGCCCCGAAGGCGGTTTCGTGAGCGAGCAGGGTGGCCGCATGATGGGCATGACGGCCGCATTCACCGCAGGCCTCGTCGCCGTGCTCGCCGCCGACCCGAATGCCATGCCGGGCCAGGCCGTCGGTCCGGCCATGGCCGCCGCGCACAAGCTTGCCCAGGCCGGCTTCGTGACCGATGCCACGGATGGCGAGCCCAACTATCCGCTGGCGGCGACACTTCCTCCCGCGCTGCCGACCGTCTCCTCGATCGAGATCCCGCTCGAGGACATGGGCGAGGGCAAGCCGTGGTCGATCCTGCATGCGCGGGACAGCGGGAACATGGTGGAGATCGCCCGCAGGATCGTCGTCCGCGGCCCGGACGCGGTGGCGGGAATCCCGATCGCGGCGTTCGGCGACCTGCGCACGGCGGATCGCCGCGAGATCGAGGCGTTCCGGGCGATCGCCAACCTGCTCGCCGAATATCTCGGGCAGGCCCAGTCCAAACCGATCTCGATCGGCGTGTTCGGGCGGCCGGGCGCCGGCAAGTCCTTCGGGGTCACCGAGGTCGCCAAGGCCGTGTCGAAGGCCAAGAAGGTCCAGAAGCTCGAGTTCAACTTGTCGCAACTGGCGTCGCCCGCCGAGTTGAATGCGGCCTTCCACCTGGTGCGCGACTGCTCGCTGAAAGGCGACGTGCCGCTGGCTTTCTTCGACGAGTTCGATTGCGAGCTCGAGGGCGAGCCCCTCGGCTGGCTGAGCTCTTTCCTGGCGCCCATGCAGGACGGCACCTTCCTCGAAGGCGGGCACGCCCATCCGATCGGTCCGGCAATCTTCGTCTTCGCCGGCGGCACCTCGGCCACCTACCGTCAGTTCGTGACGCCCGACGATCGCAAGCGATTCACCGCCGCCAAGGGACCTGACTTCGCGAGCCGGCTGCGCGGCACGGTCGACATACTGGGGCCTGACTGGCTCGGCGGCGAGGATCCCTATTCGATCCGCCGCGCCTTCCTGCTGCGCTCGCTGATCGAGCGCTTCTACAAGCCCCTGATTTCCAAGCGAGACAAGACCATCGACATCGCGAAAGAGGTGCTCGACGTGCTGTTGACCGTGCGCGGCCTGCGGCACGGCGCCCGCTCGATCGAGACCATCCTGGCGATGAGCGGGCTCGGGGGACGAAACAGGTTCACCCGGGCCGCGCTGCCGCCGCTCGACCAGCTCGACTTGCATGTCGATGCCGAGGATTTCATGGGCCGCGTCAACAAGGAGCGGCTCGACTACGACTTGCGCGAGGCGCTGGGCAAGCGGCTGCACGAGGCCTACCGCAAGAAGAAGCGCGAAGTCTTCTCGAGCCCGGAAGAGCTCGCGGAACTGAAGGACGACGTTGCAATGAAGGATTGGAAGGACCTCGACGAGGCGTTCCGCGAATCGAGCCGCCTGCAGGCCGACGACATCCCGCGCAAGCTGGAGGCGATCGGACATCGAATGGTCAAAGGCAAGATCAAGGATCATGCGCCGCTCGCGCGTTTCGAGAAGGCAGCTGTCGACAAGCTGGCGCGCGCAGAGCACGATCGCTTCGTTGCCGAACGAACACGCAAGGACTGGCGGCTCGGCAAGGGGCCGCGCGACCTGGCCGGAAAAACCAGCCCGCATCTCAAGGGTTGGGACGAAATCGGGAAGAACTGGCAGCAGCTGGACGTCAGCGCTGTCCTGTGCATTCCCGACGTGCTGGCGGAGGAAGACTATTACATCTATCCGCAGCCAGCGGTCGGGCGACTTCCCCCTGATAGCGTTTAAGCGCCCCAAAGCGCGTTCGTAGATTACGATCCGCTGGGGAGGGGACCTCCGCCATGCGCGCCAACCGCCTCCTGTCGCTCGCCGTGCTCTCCCTGGCCGCCTGCGCGGGCCAGGCGAACGCGCCGGAACCGTGGGAGCGGCCGGACCACACGCCGCCGACGGTCACCGATACTTCGTTCTGCCGCAACGAGGGGCGGCGGCAGGCCGAGACGCTCTACCCCGACCGCGCGCCGAATGACGCCGTCGGCGTGCCGCGCATGCCCGACGACCGCCGCTTCCCGGCCGAGATTCGCTTCTACGAACAATGCATGACGCGCCTCGGCTACGTGCGCGCAAGCGCGGCGCCGGCGCGTTAGACGGAAGGGCCGATCATCGACGCGAACTTGTTGGCGTCGTTCAGCAGGCTCGTCCCGATCTTGTAGGGCATCGCGGCCCAGGTGTCGGCGGCCTGCAAGTCGTAGCGGCCGGCGTCGGCGGCGTTGTTGTCGCCCTGCACGCGATAGCCATAGGCCTTGAGCGCGGCGTTGTTGCGGACCGTCTGGGCATCGTATTCGCCCAGGCGCGCGGTGTCGGCCTGCAGGTCGAGCGGGCTGCCGCTGTTGACGTCGCCGCCCTGGCTCGCGAGCGACGCGCGCTGGCTGCCGAGTGCCGCAGCGGTCTTCAGGCGCTGGTTCTGCTCGTCGACCTGGCCCTGCTGCAGCGCGCGCTGGGCGTAGTTCTCGGCGATCATCTGGTTGTTGCGCGCGACCTGGGCCTGGTAGTTGACCATGCCGGCCTGCGCCGACGCCTGCTGGTTCATGCCGCCGATGTCGAGGATCGCCGACGGCAGGGCGCCGGCCGGTGGGAAGTAGCCGCGCCGCCCCGGCTGCGGACGGAATATCTGCTTCATGGAGTGGCCCTCATCGTTGCCTGTTGGAACGGCGCGCCTAGCGGCCCCAACGGCCGCGGCGGCGCCAGCGTGAAGCCGAGCCAGGCGAGCCAGCGCACGGCCTCGCGGTACTCGGCATGGACTTCCGCGACCAGCGTGCCGTGCTCGGCCAGCATTTGGCGCGTGCGGGCACGGGTGAGCCGCAGGAACGCCTTGCGGTGACGGTCGACTGGCCGGCCGGTCAGCAGCCAGGGCATCGCGACTCCGCCCAGAAGCGGCTGCATCGCGACGCCGACCAGCGCTGCGACCTCGCCGTCGGCGAAATAGGCGTCGGCCCATGCCGAGCGGGCGAGACTTTGCGCCAGGCCATGGCGCGGAGAGACGCCGAGCGCCTCGATCTCCCGGCGGTCGCCTTCGCGCAGGTCGATCGCCTCGACGTGGGCGAGGATCGCGGGCACGACTTCAATTTCCAACGTTCACCTCCGGGATGAGATCGAGAATCGTCGCCGGCAGCGGGTAGCTCTGGCGCACGAAGATGCGCCCGTCGCGGTTCCATTCGCTGGGCACGCTGATCTGCCAGTCGCCGCTGAACGGCTGCAGCGCGGTGCCGAGCGTCTCCTGCGAGCGCTGCTTGACCTCGGCAAGGGCGCTCTGGTTGAGCCCGACGCTGAGGCCGCGCGCTTCCTTCACGCGCACCGTCACCTGGCCGATCTTCTTCATCTGGCCCTGCGCGGTCGGGCCGGTCTGGGTTGCGAGCTCGAGGTTCAGCGTCTCGAGATCGGCGGTGTAGGGCAGGCCGACGATCACCTTGCTGTAGGCGCTGTCGAGCGGCACGACGCCGCCCGTCACGACCTGGCTCGGCACCACGCTGCCATCACCCAGGATCGCCACCGTCTTGCCCTCGAGATGGTCGAGGCCGCTCACCTCGGTCACCGGCGTGTCCCCGTCGTAGACCAGGCCGCAATCGACGAACCACGCATCGGCGATTGTCGGGAAGGTACGGCTCACCATGCGCTCGAGGCAGCGCTGGGGCTGGCCGCCCACCGTGCGATTGACGATCAGCCACACCGCATCCTCGAAGCCGCCAAAGCCATCCGCTTCGGTGACGGTCGCCACGCTCTCGACAACGCCGTCGGTGACGTGGCGGTGCCAGGCGTAGACGTCATGTTCGCGCATGTAGGTGAAGCCCAGCAGCACGCCGTCGTCGCGCGCGGCCCAGATGATCTGGTGCGGCTCGGCGGCGAACGCCCATTCGACAATGCGGTGGGCGCCGCTCGAATCGTAGAGCAGATGGCTCGACAGGATGCTCATGTCGAAGCTCTGGTACTGGTCCTGGATGGCGTCGAAGCGCAGCGCCACCACGCGGCTGCCCTTCTCCTTGATGAACAGCACGTCGTTGCCGGCTTGGATCGGCGGCACGTGGCTCGATCCATGCTCGGTCTGGGGCAGGGTGAAGCAGGCGCCGGGCGTCAGCGCGTTCGAGCTCGGCCCCGGCCAGCAGCGCCATTCCGCGCCCGAGGTCATCACCAGCATCGAGCTGCCGACCGGGACCAGATGGCGGATCTCGTTGACCTGCCGGCCGGTCAGGGTGCGCGTGATGGCGTCGTCGTCGCGCGTCGGCGTCGACACGTTCATGTTGCCGAACGCGCCGACCGCGGTGAACCACAGGCCCTGTGGCTGGTCGCTGGTGGCGCCGTAGACCTGGCGCTGCATGAAGTAGGTCGAGCACGCCGGATTCTTGCTGCCGACGTCGGGGTCGGTGGTGGTGTTGAGCCCGATCACCGCGCCTGTGCCGGCCGAGTCGGTGACGATCAGGCCGATCTGGCCCGACGCGGCGGCATCCGGGTCGACCGGAAAGTGGCTGCCGGGAGTGATCCCGGTGATGGAGCCGCCCGAGACGGAAACAATGAATCCCACCGGATAGAAGTCGATCACGCCGGAAACGACCGTGCGGACCTGGACGCCGGCGCCGTAGCCGCTGCCGCCGTTGATGACCGTGCACCCCGAGACATAGGTGATCGAGGGGTCGCCCTCGCTGGTGAAGATGGGCTGCAGCACAGCGCCGGAGCCCGAGCCGTCGGTGATCTGCAGGAAGGCGTTGGGCGAGGCCTGCTGCGTGGTGTCGGCCAGTGTCGCCGAGGCGATCGCGCTGCCGCTCAGAGCGAAGCTCACCGTGGTCAGCGTGCGGCCGCCGTCGATCACCTTGCCGGTCGGGCTGTTGTAGCCCGAGCCGCCCTGCACGACCGTGGCGCTGCTCAGGAGGTTGGTGCCGAACGGCGTGCGGCTGCCCGGTGGCGTGTTGGAGATGTCGGGGTCGAGGTTGCTGTCCGTCCAGCTCGCCTGCTGGACCTGGGCCACGAAGCCGTAGACCGAGCCCTTCACCTTGTAGACGTTGTAGTTCGTGCAGCCCGGCACGCCGGTCCAGTTCCAGGTGCCGCCGCTGCCGTTGGACGAGCCGGCCGCGGCGCTGGGCAGGCTCTCCTCGCCGCTGGTGTCGCTGATCGCGGTCACGACAACGAACGCGGCCGAACCGCCGCTGGTCGATGCGAGCCCGGTTGGCGGCTGCGTCGTGGGCGCGAAGGTGATCGACGTGAGCGACCAGAGGGCGTGGCCGGCCCGCGTGAGCCGGCGCGCCGAGTAGCTCGGATGGGTGAGCGTCATGGTGTCGGCGCTCTGCACGTATTTCAGCAGCGCGAGGTCGTCGGCGGCATAGGGCGTCGGCAGGCTGAACAGGCGCGCCGCCTGGCCGTTCGAGTCGTCCGGGGCCTGCGGTGCCACCCAGGGATCGAAGGCCGTTGTGTCGATGCCGATCGAGACATGGTCGGCATCGATCCACGTCACTGTCACCGTCCGGCCGTTGAGCTGGATCATGCCGACGATGTCGGAGAGCAAGATGCGGTCGCCGGTCGAAAAGCCGTGCCCGGTGATCTGGATCACGCCGGGACTGGCGTTGGTGATGCCCTTGATGGCCTTCGCCGCCTCGGTCACGAAGCCCCATTGCGAGCCCGACTGCATGGCGACCTGCATTGTCTTGTCGCCGAACACCAGCACGTAGGTCTGGCCCGACGGCAGCGTGCGGAACTGGAACGGGATCAGCCGGTGGCGTGCGCTCGAATCGTCGACCTCGCCGATGAAGCGCGTGCCCGGCCGGTTGCTCACGCCGCCATGGGCATGCACCAGGAAGTTCTGCAACGTCCGCGCGCCGACATGGAACTTGGCGAGATCGACGCGGCCGTAGAGGAACGGCGAGAGCTCCCCGGCCGCGAACGACGGCTGTATCAAGGGGATCGCGCTCATCGCGCGATTCCCGGGCGGGCGGTAGCGCTTGTAATCAAGCGCGAGAGCCTGCGCATCGCAGAAAGGATCAAGCTGTCGAGGGCCGTCATACCGCGATCTCCGGCACGAAGCCGCGCGCTTGCAGGGACTCGGGCAGGTAGTAGCGGTTGAGCGCGGTGCTTTCGTTGGCCATGTCGGCGCCGGCGCGCTGCAGCGTTGCCTGCCAGAGCTGGGTGAGAGTGCGTACGCGGTCGTCCTTGCCGGTGAGCTCGAAGCAGATGCGCGCCGCCAGGCCGTAGGTCATGGCGTCGACGAAGCCCGGATCCCAGCGCAGCGGGTCGCCGACCTGCGCGGTGTAGATCGCGGCCACCGGCGAGGCCTGGGTCAGCAGCACCGTGACGAACGCGCCGGTCGAATCGCGATCGGCGGCGATCTCGCAGAACGTCTCCGGCAGCGCCAGCAGCGGCACGTCGTTCAGGCGCCGCAACCGCAAGCAGTCGGTCGGCAGGGCGTACTTGTAGCGCCAGCGTCCTGGCGGATTGGTGAGCTCGGCGAGCTGCGCGGTGAGGCGCGCGAAGTTCCAGTCGAAGGCGCGCAGGGTCGCGTCGCGTACCAGGGCGAGGTGCGTCAGGCAGGCGTTCGCTTCGGCGCTGCCTTCGTCAATCGCGCTGATCTTGGAGCGCGTGCCGCAATGGGAGATCGCGGCGTTGCAGATGTCGGTGATGGAGGGCATGTGGGCGCCTTCTGAAGCGCTAAGCGCAGAAAGAAACTCGGGGGCGGAAAAGGGTCGGGGCGAGCCGAAGCCCGCCCCGAAGGACGTCACGCCACGTAGCCGCGGGCGTACACGGGCTGGACGTCCAGAGACGGCACCAGGGCTGCCTTGAGCACGCCGGCGGTCATTGCTGCGGTGCCGATCACGTAGTTGAGGCGCACGAAGCGCTGGGTCGGACCCGGCAGCTCGCCGGGCAGGAACTTGTAGCCCTGCACCAGTGAGGCGACCGGGATTGCGTCGGACTGGCTGAGCGTCGACCACGCGCCGGGCGCGCCCGAGCCGTTGTCCGGCGCAGTCTGGAACTGCACCAGCAGGGTCGCCGAGCCGCCAGACGTGAAGGCGGTGACGACCACGCACAGCAGCATGAGCTGGTCGGTCACGGCGCCGCCGATATCGTGGGCGATGCCGAGGTCGATGATATTGGTCGAGGCGGTCGAGCCGATGGTGGTCGGGCTGTCGCCGGCATCGGTCGAGAACTGGTTCTGTTTGTCGATGAGCATGATGATCTTCTCCGAATAGAGGTTGGCTGTGAGGCTCTCCTTCTCCCTGCCTCCCCCGTCTGACGGGGGAGGTGGCCCGAAGGGCCGGAGGGGAAAGCCTCAGGACGGGCTACGAGACGTTCGGCTCGGCATTCCCGATCTGGTCGCAGATCCTGATCGGGATGCCGCGGAAGGCCGTGTAGGGCTTGGAGTCCCGCGTCTCGATGGTCAGGAAGTTGTTGGTCTTCGCCATCGCCTGGATGTCGAGCGCCGCCCGCACCGTGCGATTGCAGTAGAAGGCCGTGTTGACCTGGCCCGGCTTGGTGCCGCCCGGCGGCGGGCTGTTGCCGGCCGCGCTGACGAACGGCAGCTTGTTGGTCGCCGTGATCAGCGTGTTGACGATGTTCGACGTGGTGACCGCACCGGCCGTAACGTTGATGTTGGCGACGCGCACCACGAACCGCCAATCGCGCACCGTGAGGCCGCAGTCCCACTTAAAGTGCGTGCGGTAGCCCTGGTAGACGTTGTTGTTGCCGTCGTAGAGCGGCACCTCGCCGAGGTCGCGCACCTGCAGGCCGGCCTTCGATCCCTTGGGGAACAGGCCGTGCACGGTGTTCTGGCCCCAGCCGACCAGCCAGATGCTGGTGTTGGTGTTCGAGCTGCCGCCGGCATTGACGATGTTGCCGCCGTTCGGCGCCGACAGCGAGCTGAAGCGCGGCCCCAGCCCGGTGAAGCGCTCGGGCGTGGCCGTGGTGCTGCCGTAGACGACGGTGCCCTGCATGCCCTGGTTCATCGATTCGATGAAGGCCATGTCCTCGCCCATGCGGAACTCGGCGGTGTTGCCGTTGAGGTCCGCGAGCGCCTTGTCGATCTCGCTGTAGGCCTCGAGCATACCGGTGCTGTCGCGCACCTGGGCAGTCGTGCTCTTGGACTTCACGACGCCGTAGTTCAGCAGACGCCAGGTTGCGGTCGGCAGGCCGGTGCGCACGGTGGTCTTGTGGCCGGCGCCGTCGTTACACTGCATCCACAGCATGTCGGTCAGCATCTCGTTGGTCTGGCCGAGCAGCTCGATCACCGCCGCGGGCTTGCCGCCGGGATCGAGTCGGGTCGCCCATTCGCCGAGAGTCAGGGCGGAAGAAGCAAGGGTTGCCATTGTTCAGAAGCTCCTCAGGTTGGGTTTCAGGTTCGGGGATTTCCGTCGTAGATGACTTCGGCCGGCGATCGCGGGACCTGCGGCCGGGCGGGGTGGCCGGGCCGGAAACGGTCTTCCGCGATCATCTGCCCGAGACGCACGAACGCTTTCACGATCGCGGGATGGTTGCCCGCGCCCGTGAAGTTCAGCGCCTCGCGGAGTCCCGGAACGTCGAGGCGATCGATCGCGCGGTTTGCCGAAGAGAGAGAAGCCTTCAGCCTGTCGCCGCCGATATCGGGATCCGCCTTGATCTCCGAGACCCATTGGTTCTGCAGGTCGACGAACGCCTGCACGGACTTGTGCGCGGCGGCGGTTTCGCGCGCCATCGCGAGATCGATGAATTTCTGCGCCTGGTCCTGGTTGAGGCCGATCTCGGCGAACAGCTCGGTGGCAGGCTTCAGCGAGTCGGCATCGGCCGTCACGCCCTCGGGCAGCTCGAACTCGCCGTAGTTCGGCCGCGCCGGCTCGTCCTCGACGATCGGCTGTTCGCGCTGCTGGGAGTCGGCCGCGGGCTCGGCGCCTAGCACGGACTCTTCAGGGCGCGCCTGCACGGTCTGCGGCGCTTGTTCAGACGTCGGTTCCATCGGTTTCTCCGGTGAGGGCGCCGTTGACCAGCGCGGTGAAGGACTTGCCGTCCTCGAGCGAGCGCACGTCGTTCAGGACCTTGAATCCGATCGAGCGCTGGCCATCGAGGAACATCACGGTGTCGGGGTCGGTGGCGACGACGCGTTCGAGCGCGCCCGATTCGCGCACCAGGTCGGCGAGGTAGAGCTGGCCGCGGGCATCGCCCGCGATCCAGCGCACGGCCTCGGTCAGCCGCGCGCGTCGCGTGCGGGCGGCCTTCGCCTTGCGTTCGACGTGGCGCTGATTGCCGGCGTCGTAGGGTGTGTTTTGCGGTGTGTCTGGAGGTGTGTGTTCGTTCGACATGCACGCGAAACTACGCGCACTTGCGAAGCACCACCTATTACGGGCAATGGCCGGCGATTATTCGCCGATTAAGGGCGGGTCGATTCCCGGTCCAATGCCCATAATGAGACTCGAAAAAGGGGAGTTATCCCCAGGTTTTCAGCCGTCTATCGCGATGAATGGCGAAGGCATGCGATCGGCGAGCCAGACTTCCTCGTTGCCGACATAGAACGCGACGCCGGCCTTTGCCGCCTCCGCCGCATTCACGATCAGAAGCACCGGTTGCGGATGATTGCGCCGTCCGACCTCGAGCGCGTCGGCGAGATTGTTGGAGAGATGCACGTACTGCCGCGCCATCTGCCGCGCCATCGGCTGCAATCCGTTCTGCCGGATCGCCTCGAGCACCTTGGGCGAGGTGCCGTGATAGAGCCGCTCGGGCGGCGTCGACGGCGTGCGCGCGAGCCTGCCCGGCACCGAGCGGCCATAGAGCGCGCGGATGCGGCCGTCGGCCATCTCGTGCCGGCGCTTGGTTGAGGCCGCGATCATCTCGGCGATGTTGCCGGAGGTGAGATCCTGCCAGTCGCTGCGCTCGGCGCGCAGCGCGGCGAGCACCGCCTCGACCGGCGTCCAGCCTTCGGCGTCGAACTCGAGCTCGTACAGCCACGGCTCGTGGCGCAGAGCGTGGCTGAGGGTGCGGCTGATCGCGGTGAGGTCTTTGCGGGCCATCGACCGGTCGGATCGGAGGCCAGTCGGCTAGAGGCCGGTCGCTTGGCCCCGATAGAAGCGGACGTTCCACTCGCTGCCCCTGAGGGCGCGATGCACGGCGACGGTGAGTTCGAGCGTGGCGGCCTCATCGAGCCCGCCGGCGGCGATGGCGTTCTCGCAAAGCGCCTGCAGATCCTGCAGCGCGCGCAGATCGGCGCTCACCGCCGGAGGAACAGCGCTGCGACGTGTCTTCAACTCGACAATGTTGCTCAAGACACCCTGCCCAGAATGAAGGGTGCCAACAAGCACACAGCGCGCGCGAACGCCAGCGGTGGGCCATGTGGCGCCACGCCGCGCGCTCGGCGTGGCGGCTTCTAGCCCGCCCTGGCGATCCCCTCCGCGCGCCGGATCAAGCCACGGCCGGACGGCGTCTTCGGCGGGTTCGGCGCCGGCAGCACATCGGCGGGCTGGTCGACGACCCGCTGCCGTTCGGCGGACGGGTTCGGCTGGTCGGCGGGGTGCAGGAGCGTGGCGGCGAACTGGATCGCCAGCAGGCCCGCGAAGATCAGGCTGACGACGGTCAGGAAGACGCGGATACGTGCGTTCACGAGGACCACTCGCTTTTGTGGACCGGGGGATCGACGGAGGAAAGGTCGAAGCAAGACAGGCGGACATCCTCGTACGACCTGTACTCGTATGCATCGCCCCGCCTGGATTGGGGAACAGGACGGGTTGGACAACCCGCGTCCGACGCGACCTTGGCCTTCTACGGCAAGGCTCGGCCGGGGATCAATCCCAAATGAAATTGTAGTAGAGGGCGCGTATGCGCCATTGATGCCGGCTGGATCAGGCCGTCGCGCGTCATGATGTTGAAGACGCGCGCGACCAGCGGCTGCAGCATCTCGTCGTGCAGGCACTCAGCAACCGGCTCGAGCATCGGGAGCCTCTTCTCCTCGCGGCCACGCAAGCTGGCGGACCGCCGTGTTAGCTATTTCAGCGACCTAGGTGCATGCGACGGCGTCAGAACCGCGTGGTTGTGTCGGACGACGGGACGTGGAGTTGTAGCGAAACGCCAGCTTTCGCAACTATAGGTCCTGCAGCGCGGTAGAATTGGACGGCTTTGTTGCTAGGAGGATATTTGGCATCCACTTGAATTGTGACCGGAAGACCTTTGAGATCTGGTCTCATGTTCACCAACTC
>DASXQC010000076.1:0-3801 GCA_036493235.1 Reyranella sp. | reverse complement strand
CGAGAAGAAGCTCTCGGGCCTGCAGGCGATGCTGCCGGTGCTCGAGGCGGTCGTGCAGTCGGGCAAGCCGCTGCTGATCGTGGCCGAGGACGTCGAGGGCGAGGCTCTGGCCACCCTGGTCGTCAACAAGCTGCGCGGCGGCCTCAAGATCGCGGCCGTCAAGGCGCCGGGCTTCGGTGATCGCCGCAAGGCGATGCTCGAGGACATGGCGATCCTGTGCGGCGGTCAGCTGATCTCCGAGGACCTCGGCATCAAGCTCGAGAACGTGACGCTCGACATGCTCGGCAAGTCGAAGAAGGTCATCGTCGAGAAGGAGAACACCACGATCGTCGACGGCTCGGGCAAGAAGGTCGACATCGAGGGCCGGATCTCGCAGATCAAGGCGCAGATCGAGGAGACCACCTCGGACTACGACCGCGAGAAGCTCCAGGAGCGCCTGGCCAAGCTCGCGGGCGGCGTTGCCATCATCAAGGTGGGCGGCGCGACCGAGATCGAGGTCAAGGAGAAGAAGGACCGCGTTGACGACGCCATGCACGCCACCAAGGCGGCGGTCGAAGAGGGTGTTGTCGCCGGCGGCGGCGCTGCCCTGCTCTACGCGATCCGTGCGCTCGACAAGATCCGCACCAGCAACGACGACCAGAAGGTCGGCGTCGAGATCGTGCGCCGTGCGCTGCAGTCGCCGGTCCGCCAGATCGCCGAGAACGCCGGCTTCGACGGCGCGGTGGTCGCGGGCAAGATGCTCGACCAGAAGGACGCCAACTTCGGCTTCGACGCCCAGAAGGGCGACTATGTCGACATGGTGAAGACGGGCATCATCGACCCGGTCAAGGTCGTGCGCACTGCGCTGCAGGACGCCGCTTCGGTGGCCGGCCTGCTGGTGACGACCGAGGCGATGGTCGCCGAGAAGCCGGAGAAGAAGGCCCCGATGGGCATGCCCCCGGGCGGCGACGGCGGCATGGGCGGCATGGACTTCTAAGTCCACGCTTCTCAAAGAAGATCGGAAAGGCCGAGGAGCGATCCCCGGCCTTTTCTTTTGTGGACCGCGAGCTTCCAGCTCGCTCATGATCATGAGCGCGCAGGATGCGCGCGGTCCATATGAGCTCCTACCCAATCTCCATCAAAGGCGTCGTTATCCATGACGGCCGCGTGCTGCTGCTATTGAACGAGCGCGGTGAATGGGATCTGCCGGGTGGGCGGCCCGATCCCGGCGAAGATCATCGCGCGGCGCTGGTCCGTGAGGTGCGCGAGGAGGCGGGGCTCGCGGTCGAGGTCGGCGCGCTGCTCGACGAGCACCTGTTCGAGGTGCTGCCGCAGCGCTTCGTGCGGATCGTCGCCTATGGCTGCCGGCTGGTCGGCGGCAACGACGTCGTGCTGAGCCACGAGCACCTCGACACGCGCTGGGTGTCGCTCGCCGATCTGGGCGAGACGATCGACGGCCGTCCGCTGCCGAAGGGCTATCTCGGCGCGATACGCCAGGCGATCGACCAGCCGCGCTCGCCGAGCGAGCGGGTGGTCTGAACCTTCAGGAAGCGGTCGTGCGCCGCGGCGGCGCCGAGCCACAATTCGTTCCAGGCATCGAAGGCCTTCAGCGGATCGGCGAGCTTCAGCTCGCGGACGGCGCGCCAGCCCTGCATGCGGACTTCGCCCTCGGCGACTTCGACGTCCTCGCCCTGCGCGCGCAGCACGTTGCCGAGCCAGCGCGCGAAGTCGCGGGCGCTCTGCGCGTCGCCGCGCTCGACGTCGGTCGGCAGGTCCATGTCGCGCGCCGTCTCCTCGTGGAACTGCAGGCCGACCAGGCGCGCGACGCGGCCGAGCTCCTTCTGCGCATCGTCGGCGCCGAGCTGCTCCTGCAGCGTCGGCAGCAGGGTACGCAGGTATTCGACGGCGTAGGCGCGGAAGGTCTTGAGGCGGCGCTCCTCCGGCCAGTTCGCGGTCTCGAGCTTCGGCTGCGTCGCCCAATCGACCCGCGGCATCTCCTCGTCGTAGGCGAAGCGCACGCGCTCCTCTTCCTTCAGAGGACGGTCGTACTCGAAGTAGTAGCCTTCGAGACCGGGCAGGCCGTCGACCGTCATGCCGGTGCAGACGAAGCCCAGGTTCGGCTTACCGAGCGATTGGCCGTTGTGGCCGTGCCAGCCGTGCAACATCGCCGCCGACACGCTGTGCGGCACCGCGGCGATCGCCGTACCCTTCCAGATCCAGCGCGGCGGCGGATAGCGCACCCAGGCCTTGGCGTCGCTCTCGCGCAGGTAGCCGGTCTTCACGCCGCCCAGCGCGTTGGAGTGATAGTGATAGAGTGCGCAGGCGGCAGCCGGCGGTTCGTCGGCCAGCCCGAGTTTCTGCAGGCCGGGCAGGAACTTCTCGAGATGCTGACGGCGGAAATGGCGGAACACGTAGTCGCGCGCCGTTTCCTCGCCGCGCCGAGTGATGAGACTCAGCACCAGCGCGGTCATCAGCGCGTTGTAGAGTGTGCCGACGGCCTTGTAGGCCGCCAGCTCAGTGCCGCTCATCAGCCGGCGTGGCCATCGACGATGATGGCCTTCGACTTGCCGGCCTTCAGGCGCATCTCGAGCAACGGCTTGTAGTGCTCGGAGTCGTAGAACTCCTCGGCCTTCGCGTAGCTCGGGAACTCCAGCACCACCATGCGAGAGGGTTTCCAGCCGCCTTCCAGCGTGCGGGTCTTGCCACCGCGCACGATGAACTTGCCGCCGAACTTGGCGACCGCGCCCGGCGTGTGCTTGCGGTATTCGGTCATCAGCGCCTCGTCGGTCGTCTCGACCTCGACGATCATGTAGGCGGGCATGGGCTTCTCCTTCAGCCAACTTCCATCGGCAGGCTGGCGTCGTTCGACCATTCCTGCATCGAGTTGTCGTAAATGGCGACGTTCTTGTGGCCGAGAATCGCCGTCAGCACAAACGCATCGAGGCTGGCCGCGATGCCGCCGCCGCAATAGACCAGCACGCGTTTGCCCGGCGCTGCCCCGACGCCCTCGAACGCCTGGCGCAGCTCGGCGATCGGCTTCAGGGTTTTGTCCGACCCGAACAGGCTCGACGCCGGCACGCAGGACGAGCCGGTGATGCGGCCCGGCCGACCATAGACCACGCCGCCCGCGCCCTTGTGCTGGTCGTGGCTCAGCGCATTGAGGGTCAGCGTGTCGGTCTTGCCGATCGCAGCCTTGATGTCGTTCTTGTCGACGAAGATCTCGGGCCGACCGCGCAGCGAGAGCGTGGCGGCCGGATAGATCGTGAGCTCGGTCGCGAGCGGCCGGTTCTCCGCCTTCCACTTGTCGAGTCCGCCGTCGAGGACCGCGGCATCGTCGAAACCGATCGCGCGCAGCATCCACCAGATGCGCGTCGCCCAGGTCGGCGTGGCGTGACTGTAAAGCACGATGAAGGTGCCGTGGCCGATGCCCTTGGCGGCGAACGCCTTGGTCAGCTCATCGAGCGGCGGCAGGGTGAAGCGGAGCTTCGAGTGCTGGTCGGACAGCTCAGCGCCGAGATCGAGGAAACCGGCGCCCGGGATGTGACCCTTGTCGTAGTTGGCTCGTCCGCTTTCGGCATTGTAGCCGCCCTCGGGCCGCGGACGCAGGTAGGTCGTGCAGTCGAAGATCCGAAGTCCTGGCGCGCCCATGCGGTGCGCGAGTTCCTCGGTCGAAATCAGTGCCGCTGCGTCAGTCACATCGCCCTCCCTGGATTGGGGAGAGCGGAGACTATCGCGATCCTCTTCGCATTACAGCCGCGAGCCGCGCTCGCGCTAAATGGTCTTCTGGGGCAGCGGCGGGACGGTGACCGTCTGCGACCCGGA
>DASXQC010000075.1:0-5841 GCA_036493235.1 Reyranella sp. | reverse complement strand
GGCTGGGGCGAGCCGCTGCTCTTCGTTCAGGATCTGCCGAAACGATTCCACTTCGGATCGAAATAGTTCGACCGACATCTGTGCAACCTCGTCGGTCGGATCGGCAATCAGAAGGCGCTCGGCCTCCGCTAGGTCGGCCCGCGCCTGCTCGATCGCGCAATCAAGTCGCTCTATCGCTGCTTGTGACATGGCTCTAGCTCCCAAACCCACGCGACATGTACGCCGATGCCATCCTGCAGGCGAGCCGGTTTGTCACATATGGGAACGGCAGCAACGGGCTGCTCCATTGGAGCAATCGTGCAGCCATGGCGGTCGCGCCCGCGATCGCTCATCCCGTCATCGCCGCACCGTCATCGACCATCAGCCGGTCGCAAAGGGCGTCCAGTTCGTCGTTGAAGCGTTCGAGCGCGGCAGGATCGGGTTTGCGCTTCCGCCGTTCCTTCCGGAAGCGCTCGTCGAGCCGGGTGATTTCCGGCAGCACCCGGCGGGCCGGCGTCTCGAGGCCGCGCAGGTCGAACTCGAGCCCTAGGTCGTCGAATTCCTGCGCGCGGCTGTCATCGTCGCGCAGGCAGAGCGCCAGGCACGCGTCGATCCACTGCGCCCGCAGCGACACGAGCGGAAGGCTGGCCAGAGGGCGGCCGCGGTCGAGATAGGCGCGGACGCGGCGCAGGGTCCGCACCTCGGCCCGGGCCACGATGCGCCGGACGATGTCCTCTGTCGGCTCTTCGGGCGTCGGCGCGCGTCGTTGGGTCGGTTTGCTCATGGTCGTCCCGTCAGGTGATGGGTTGGTATGCAGTCGCTTCGGATCGGAGCGTCCTTGCTGAGGGCGCGGCATTCCAGTGCCGCTCGTGCTTTTCGGGTCATGGGCATGAGAAGAGCGGCTCTTGTAGAGCCGCGCTCGCAGCAAAAGAGATCGTGATCAATGCTTCGGCCGGCTGAGGCGCTCGTGCAGGTCGGCCAGTTCGGCTCGGCACTCCGGGCAGTCGCTCGGACCGGGGCGCCCTTCGCGCCGCCGACGTTCGACGTGTTTCGAGAACAGCGCGAGTTCAGGCTGGACCTGGTCGAAGGGAATCGCGATGCGGCGCAGGCCCAATTCGGACTCGATGTCCAGGATCGCAACGCGTTGGAGTTCCTGGCTGAAGTTGGTGCCGGCGAGGTCACGGAACGTTCCGACCCAAAGGCCGGTCACCTCTTCGTCGGTGCAATCGACGTATTGTCTTCCCTCGAGCAGGTAGAGGCGCGTGTTCTCGATCGTCCTCTCGACGACGTACGCCTTCGCCAGTTGCCTTTCGGTCAGGTTGCCCATGATCGTTCTCCCAGGTGACATCGCCGACCAGCTCCTGGCCGCGAATGAAGATGTGGATGCGTCCGGTGTCCGTGGCGGCGGCCGTCGCGCGCCGCAGCCGCTTGGCCTTGAGGTCGGCCATGTTGAGGCGCCCGTCGCCGAGGAACAGGTGATCGGGGTTCACGCAGCGCCGCTCGTCGCAGCGATGGCACAGGATTTTGCCGGCAGGGATCGGCCCATGGCGCCCGGTCCACGACAGGCGATGGGCGAGCCAGGTGCGCTTGCCGTAGCTGGCACTCCCGTACCCTATCCCCCGGGTCGACCCTTGCCAGATCCAGCAGCCCGACAACGGATCGCGGCGGATGCGATGGGCGATGCGCTGCTCGATCGTCCACGAACGCGGGCATTTGAAACGCATCAGCGCTCTCCGCCGCCGAGACCGAGCAGGGGCCGGATCACCACTTCGCCCACCAGCTCGTGGCCGCGATAGACGATGCGGATCTGCGCCCGGTCGCCGCTTGCGTCAGGCAACGCGGGAGGCGGTTGCGCCGAGTCGTCGCGAAGGTCCGCCCGCCGCTTCATCTTGGCTTTGCGGTCGGCGCTGTTGAGCGCGTACGTGCCGAGGAACAGGTGATCCGGATTGACGCAGCGCCGCTCGTCGCAGCGATGGCAGAGGAGGGCGCCGTTCGGGATCGGGCCGTTGCGGATCGTCCAGGCGTAGCGGTGCGCCAGCTCTGTGCGGTCGGGGGCGACCCGCAGGCGGCCATAGCCGTCCTCGTCCGGCTTGCCCTGCCAGATCAGGCAGCCGGACAGCGGGTCGCTGCGGGTCCATTGCGCCAGCCGCTCGGTGGGTGGCAGGGAGAGGGGAGAAGGGGAACGCGTGTGCATGCACGCGAAAGTAGACGCGATCGCTGTGAATCGACGAATACGGGCAATGGCTTTGTCTGAAGCCGAGCAATGCGTGGCGTGTTTGTCGGTCCAATGCCCATAATGAGACTCCGCCGAAGGCGTTATCCACAGGCTCTGGAGCCTCATCGAGTTTCTTGCGCCGGGGCGCGCCACTCCGTAGCGCTCTTCTCATTGGACCGCGCGCATCCTGCGCGCTCATGAGGCTGTCGTTGGGCTCGTTGACGGAAGCCGCTCGCTGCGATGAGGTTGTGCGGCTGCCATTCGGTCGGCGCACGGAAGTGATCAATCGGTGACCAAAAAAGGGTGTGGACGGCGTTGTGCTGACTTGGGCGTGCGCTTCGAGGACGATGCCGGCACGATGGCCGGCCGCGACCTGAACCTCGAAGCGTTGAATATCCTGCTGCAAACCGTGCGGCGACATCCCAACGATTGGGCGCTGCGCATCCGGGCGGCCGATCAGGTCGCGGTGCTGGCCAACCACATGATTTCGTCCGATGAGGGCGTGGACCGGCTGCTGGCGGATGCCATTTCAGGGGCGAGGCTGCTGCGCCGCGCCCTCGACCGGTCCAACAAGGCCGAGGCGGCCTCGTCGGACGACATTGCCGCCATCAATGCCTGGATCGACCGGCTTCAGACCCTGCTGCTCAAGATCATCGAGCGTCCGGTGCGCTATTAGGTCTTCCGCTGGGGGCGCACCACGCCGTGGCGCCCCCCCCGGCAAAAGACTACTCGTCGTCCCGGTTTGCCTGCTCGTGGTCCGAGTCGCGCTCGCGTTCGCGCTCGGTGACCAGGTGGTCGAAGCGGGCGAGATCGATGCCGGCGAGCTGGGCGATCTTCGCGTGAGTGAGGGGATCGACTGGCTTGCCGTCGGTCAGCACCTCGAAATGCAGATGCGGGCCGGTCGAGCGGCCGGTGTTGCCGCTGAAGGCGACCAGCTCGCCGCGTGAGACATGCACGCCCGGCTTGATGCCCGGCGCGAAGCGGCTGAGATGGCCGTAGGCGGTGGCGAGGCCATCGCCGTGCTCGATCCGCACGTAGTTGCCGTAGCCGGCATACGGTCCGACCTTTTCGACGAAGCCATCCGACGCGGCATAGACCGGTGTGCCGATCGGCACCGCCAGATCGACGCCCTCATGCATGGAGACCCGGGCGGGGAAGAGCCGCGGCCCGTAGCCCGCGAACTGGTGCTGCGCGTTGTGCATCGCCACCGTCGCGGCGATCTGAGCTGCGCGCGCACTGCGGTAGTGCCCGGCGGTATAGTGGGGCAGCGGCAGGGACGGCGGCAATGGGCCCACAGCCTCGCCGCTGGCGAAGGGATTGCCGCGCAGGCCGAAGGGCGAGGAGACGATCACGCTCGCGACCGGCAGCGCCAGCGCCGGCGGCTTCGCGGCCTCGCCGTTGGCGAGGAAGAACTCCTCGCCGCCTTCGTGCGGGTGGAAGCGATGGATCGCGGCCGTGGTGCCGGAAGCCGAGCGCAGCTCCATCCACTGTACGCGGCCGATGCCGATCGGATTGCCGTCGACCGTGAAGGTCTGCTCCCAACTCACGTAGAACGAATCGCCGTCCTGTGGCGCGGGGACATCGACAGCGGAGTCCCACGCGCGTATCGCTGCCAGCAAGGCCGCGCGTGGCACGCCGACGCGGTGTGCCGAGTCCGCGAGCGAGCCCGTCACGCGTCCGCTCACGCCGTAGGTGCGGCTGAAGGGCAGCAGCTCCTGCGCGCGCGCCTCCTCGTCGGCGTTGCCCAGCAGCCGTTGCTCGGCGCCGGTGGCCTCCATTTGCTCCGATTGAGCCCAGGCGGATGACAGTGTACCCGCCAACAAAAAAGCGGCCAGCGCCGCTCCAACTACCCCTTTTGTCACGGGGACGCTTTTACACGGAACAAAAAGGCGAGGTTGTGATTAGCATGGCCGCTGTGCGCATCTGGCGCACTGTTGCGGTAGGCGTACGGAGGCGAACAAAATGCGCGGCCTGCTTGCGGCTTTCCTGCTGGCGCTCGTTGCCCTGCCAGTGGCCGCGGCCGATCCGACGCAGAGCTTTCTCGCGCAGGCCGTCGCGATCAACAAGTTCCAGCTCACCGCCAGCCAGCTCGCCTTGCGCAAGACGCAGTCCAACGTAGTGCACGACTTCGCGCACCAGCTGGTGCTCGACTATTCGGTGGCGGCGATGAAGCTGCGCCAGACCGCGGCCGACGCCAAGCTGCCGCTGCACGACGCGCTCGATGCGCCGCACAAGGCGCTGCTCGACACGCTCACCCACACCAAGCCCGGCAAGGCTCTCTCCAAGGCGTACTTCGAGGTCGAGGAGCAGACGTTGCGCGACGATGCGGCCGTCTTCCAGGCCTACGCCGCGAACGGCGACAACGAGCGGCTGAAGCTCTACGCCCAGGAGATGGTGCCGGTCGTGCAGAGCCAGATCGAGCAGCTCGGCAAGCTGCGGAAGTAGGTGTTCTAACGGCCGAACAACCGGTTGAGCGCGTCCATGAACGGGTTGTTCTGACGCGCAGGCGGCGTGTAGGCGTACGAGTAGGCCTGTGTCCTCGGCCGCGGCGGGGGAGACGGCGGCGCTGTCGAGCCGGGCTCCTGCCGCAGCTCGTCCAGCATGTTCTTGTCGGCGACGCCGGTCGGCTGCAGGCCATGCGCCTGTTGGTAGCCTTTCACGGCCGCGGCGGTCTTCGGTCCGGACGCGCCGTCGATCGATCCAGGATCGAAGCCCAGGGACTGCAGCCGGCCCTGCACTTCGCGGATGTCGTTCGACGATGTGAGGGGCGGCGACGGCGACGCCGACGCTGGCGACGGAGCTTGTGTGCCCGGCTTGGCCGGCGGGATCGGCGGCAGGACGGTACGCCCTGCTGTCATCGTCGTCGTGCCTCTCGCACCGGCAGCGGGCGGAGACGAGAGCGCGGGAGCAGAGGTCGCTATCGTAGTCGGTGCTCCCTGGCTGCCCATGATCTCCTGCGCGGTCGGCGGCGGCACGTCGGGTGTGGGCGGCGCCACGTCGGCGATCTGGCGATGGCTCAACGAATGGCTCGGCGGGCCGTTCACCAGGTAGCCGACGAACGCGCCGGCGGCGACGGCGCCGACGCCGATGCCCAGCGCCCAGGCGACCGCGTAGCCCCAGCCGGCGCGGTGACGCGCAAGCACCGGCACTGGGCGTGGCGAGAGGGCGGGATGCGGCGTCTCGGCCGGCCCGAGCTTGGGCGGCACGGGCCGCGGCTCGGGATCCGAACCGACGGCTTCGCGCACGGCCGCCCGCATCGCCGGCGACGGCGGGCTTTGCAGCGGTGGCGCAGGCCGCGGAGCCGACGCGCGTGACATCGGCTCGGGCTCGGCGCCGGGCCGGATCGATGCCCAGATCGAGGCCATGGTCGGTGGCGGCGACGACGGCCTGGACGGCGGCGGAGCGGGCGGTGGCCTCGGGGCTGGTGGCGGTGCCGGCGGTGTGGCCTCGCGCAGCGGTGGCGGCGCAGGCGTCGGCTTCGGCGGAGGCGGTGTCGCTTCGAGCGTTGGCGCAGGTGCGGGCTTCGGCGGCGGCGGTGCACGCGGCGGTTCAGGTGTTGGCGGTGTGGCCTCGCGCACTGGAGCAACGGTCGGTGGAATGGGCGCGGGCTTCGGTGGAGGCGACGCGCGCGACGGTTCCGGCGCACG
>DASXQC010000074.1:0-5352 GCA_036493235.1 Reyranella sp. | reverse complement strand
TACTGAAGCTCACCAACGGCCGCGGCGTCGACCAGGTCTACGATCCGGTCGGCGGCGAGGTGTTCACCCAGTCGCTGCGTTGCATGGCGGTTGAGGGCCGGATCTGCCCGATCGGCTTCGCCGGCGGCACGATCCCGCAGGTGCCAGCGAATATCCTTTTGGTCAAATCGATCGCCGTGATGGGCTTCAACTACGGTTACTACGCCGGCTGGAGCCCGCACGATGCACGCTTCGAGGAAGCCGACAGGACCTTCGCCTTGATGGAGCGCCTCCGCGGCTGGTGCGAGGCCGGCCTCTGCCGGCCCCATGTCGACCGCACCTACCGCCTCGAGGACGCCCCCAAGGCGATGGCGGCACTGCTCGAGCGTAGCGTCACCGGCCGGCTGGCCGTGGTGATGGACTGAGCTACTTCTTCGTCAGCTTCCCGTCGAACTTGCAGTAGCCGTCGAGCAGCACCTTCGAACCGCCGTCGGCGATGGTGCCGGCGACATCCATCTTGTTGTTGCCACCGACGACGGCCTGGGTCTTGAACGCGCCACCCTGGCCGAGTGTCGCCTCGAAGTGGCGCGCGTCGCGGCCTTCCTGCTGGAAATGGCCCTTCACGGCCGTGCCCACAACCTCCACGTTAATGGTCATCTTGTAGGTCGGGCACTTGGAGGAGCCCGCCACGTTCGTGCCGTAGCCGGCCCAGGTGTAGTTGGCCTGCTGGGCGAACGCGGTACCCGCAAACAGAGCGGCGGCGATGATGCCGGCGGCAATCGTTGTCTTGGTCACGCTTGTCGTCTCCTTGCTACTACTTGCGGGTGAGCTTGCCTTCGAACTTGCAGTAACCATCGAGCAGGATGCGGCCGTCCTTGTCGCCGAGCGTACCGCTCACGTCCATCGTGTTGCCCTCGCCGACATCGGCCCGGGTCTTGAACGCGCCCTTGTCGTCGAGTGTCGCGGTGAACGGACGCTCGGGCCGGCCCTGCTGCTTGAACGAGCCCTTGAGCGCCTTGCCGTCGACAGCGAGGTCGATCGTGATCTGGTAGGTCGCGCACTTCGAGGTGCCGGCCACGCCTGTGCCCATCCCGGTCAGGGTGTACAGCGCCGGATCGGCCCAGGCCGCACCCGCGCCGAGGACCAACAGACCGACCGCTGCCAGAATATGTCTCCTCATCTCCCGCCCCCGCTCAGAAGAAGTGCTGGATCGCCTTCAGCACGGCCGCCGGCTTCTCCTGTCCGACCGCATGGCCCGCCTTGGCGATCTTGACGAGCTTCGATTTTGAAACAGCCTTTTTGAAGGCGTCACCATAGACCGGCGGGATCAGCACGTCCTCCCGGCCCCACACGATCAAAGTCTTTGCAGTGATGCGATGGAGCCGGCCCGCCAGCCCTCGGTCGGGAATCGGGAACAGCAGTTTTCCAGCCATGCCGAGCCGCCGGGCATTCATGACCAGGAACTGTTTCAGGAATTCGAGGTCGCCCATGTCGCCGCCGCCCGCAGTCAACAGGACCTTGCCCGCCTCGGCGTCATGGAACAGCAGCGCCGGCAGCTCGTAGGGCAGCTTGGCGAAGATGTCGGCGATCGGATGCTCGTCGAGCCACAAGCCGGCCGGCGCCAGCAGGCAGAGCTTCTCGATCTCGGTATGGGCGATCGAGGCCATCTCGGCCGCGATCATCCCGCCCATCGAATGGCCGACCACGATTGGCTTCTTGAGCTTCAGCTTCTCCATCACATCGAGCGCGTGCAGCGTGACGTCGAGCATGTCGCGCAAGCCCTCCTCGCCTTCGGAGCGGCCGTAGCCCGGCAGCAACGGTGCCGAGACGCGGTACTTCGTGGCGAGCGCCGCCAGCAGCGGATCGTTCGGCATGTGACCGCCGGCGCCGTGGAGGAACAGCAGATCGCGGCCTTTACCGGCCTGCACCACCTCGATCTTGGTCGGCGGCGACTTGAGGGTAACGAAGCTCATTCGGCAGCAACTCGGGTCGGCACGGGCTCGTGCATCGGATGGCACCAGAAGCGGTCGTCATGGTTGTTCCAGTCGGGCCACAGGTTGCGCAGATGCGGCATCACCTTCTCGGCGAACAGCTTGGTCGAATGGCGCACCTTGTCGTCCGGCATGTTGCCGATATGCAGCAGGCAGAAGACGTTGCCGACCCGCAGCGTCTTGATCAGCTCCTCCATCTGCTGGCGCACCGTCTCGGGTGAGCCCGCGACGATGTAGCGGCCCTCGGTCAGGTCCTTCCAGGTCATGTCGGGAGTGACACGGCCCGAGCCCGGCGCGAACTGCGAGAGAGCGCCGCTCTGGATGGTCTTGATGGTGCGATAGCCCGGCGCGTCGGCGAAGCCTGGGTGGACGTGCAGGCAGCGATTGTAGAAGTAGCTGACATGCGGGCTATACAGCCGCTCGGCCTCGGCATCGGTGTCGGCGACGCAGATCACCTGGGCAAAGCCGGCGCGGTAGGGCGATTCGTCGGCCTTCCGCTCGGCCACCCGCTTCCAGTAACCCTCCATCAGCAGCTTGGCGCGCAGGTAGCCGGAATAGCTGAGGTACGAGTACGAATAGGTGTTATCGAGGCAGAAGTCGTAGGTCTCGACCGAGCCGCCACCCGGGATGAAGACCGGCGGCGGATTCTGGATCGGCTTGGGCCAACAGTTCACGTAGCGCAGTTTGGTATAGCGGCCGTTGAACGCGAACGGCTCGTCGGCCGCCCACGCCTTGCGGATCAGGTCGTGCGCCTCAGCGTACTTTTCGCGGGTCAGCGCCGGCACTGTGCCGTACGCATAATTGGTGTCCATCGACGTACCCACCGGGAAGCCAGCTATGAGGCGGCCGCCCGATAGAACGTCGAGCATCGCGAACTCCTCCGCGACTCGCAGCGGCGGATTGTAGAGCGCGATAGAGTTGCCCAGCACGACAAGTGCCGCCTTCGAGGTCCGGCGCGTCAAGGTTGCCGCCATGATGTTGGGCGACGGCATCAGGCCGTAGGCGTTGGCGTGATGCTCGTTCACGCCGATGCCGTCGAAGCCCACCTTCTCGGCATATTCGAGCTGGTCGAGATACTGGTGGTAGGCGATATGGCCCAGCTCCGGCTGGTACATCTTGTTGGGCAGATCAACCCAGACCGAACGGTGCTTCTGCCGGAAATCGTCCGGCATGTGCGGCCAGGGCATCAAGTGGAACCAGGTGAATTTCATGGCTAGCGCCCTTTGAATTGGGGTTCGCGCTTCTCGAGGAAGGCCTTGATGCCCTCCTTCATGTCCTCGGTCTGCATCAGCGGCAGGAGCTGCAGGAAGACGTGATGGACATGCTCGTTGAACGGCTCGTTCCAGCCCATGCGCATCATGCGCTTGGCCGCCTGGATGGCGAGCGGCGCGTTGGCGGCGATCTCCAGCGCCAGCTCGCGGGCGGCGCCCATCACCTCGCCGTCGGGGACGACGCGATTGACCAGCCCGATCTCCAACGACTGCTGCGCGGTGAGCGTGCGGCCGGTGAAGATCAGCTCCGACGCCTTGGCCCAGCCCAGCATGCGCGGCAGATACCAGGTGCCGCCCGATTCGGGCAGCACGCCGCGCTTGGCGTAGGACGCCGCGAGCTTGGCCGACTGCGCCATGACCCGGATGTCGGCGCCCAGCGCCAGGTCGAGGCCGTAGCCCGCGGCCGAGCCGTTGAGGGCCGCGATCACCGGCTTGTCGAGTGCGTGCAGGACGGGCGGCGGCGTGTTGCGCAGATCGATGTTGGTCGGCGTGGCACCGGAGCCGACCGAGAGATTGTCGGTGCCCTTGCTCTGCGCCTCGAGGTTCAGGCCGGCGCAGAAGGCGCGGCCGGTGCCGGTGAGGATGATCACCCGCACCTCGCGGTCCTCGCTCGCCCTGACCAGCGCATCGGTGAGCTGCCGCAGCATCGGTCCGGAGATCGTGTTCATCCGCTGCGGCGCGTTCAGCGTCACGGTCGCGATCGGCCCGTCGACGCCGTAGAGCAATTCATCCGGCATGACCTGCGATGCAGGCTGAGCCGCAAATTGGCTCATGTTTCCTCCCTCCGGGATTTGCCGGTATGGTGACGCAGGAGAACACAGTACGCCATGCAAAATCGGTTCATCGATCTCTACAGCGACACCAAGACCAAGCCGTCGCCCGGCATGCGGAAAGCCATGGCCGAGGCCGAAGTGGGCGACGAGCAGAAATACGAGGACCCCACGGTCAACCGCCTACGCGACCGGATCTGCGAGATCTTGGGCAAGGAAGACGCCGTCTTCATGCCGAGCGGCACGATGTGCAATCAGTCCGCCATCCGCGTCCATTGCCGGCTGGGCGACGAGGTGATCGCCGACAAGACGGCGCACATCATCAATGCCGAGACCGGCGGCACGGCCGCCAATTCGGGCGTGATGATCCGCATGCTCGACGGCCCCAACGGGGTGTTCACCGCCGGCCAGGTCAAGGCCGCCCTGCGCGATCCCAACAGCCGCAATGCCCCGCGCTCGCGGCTGGTCTCGGTCGAGAACACCTCCAACGGCGGCTGCGGCACGGTGTGGCCGCTCGCCACCCTGCAGGACGTCTCGAAGGTCGCGCACGACGCCGGGCTGGCTGTTCACATGGACGGCGCGCGGCTCTGCAACGCGGCCGTGAAGTCCGGCACCAAGGCCAGGGACTACGCGGCCTGCACCGACTCGCTGTGGCTCGATTACACCAAGGGCCTGGGTGCGCCGGTCGGCGCCTCGCTGGCCGGCTCCAAGGATTTCATCAAGGAAGCCTGGCGCCAGAAGCAGATGCTCGGCGGCTCAATGCGCCAGTCGGGCGTGATCGCAGCGGCGGCGCTCTACGCGCTGGAACACAACTGGGACCGCCTCGCCGAGGATCATGACAACGCCCACCAGCTCGCGGCCGGCCTCGCCAACATCAAGGGCCTCGACTGCGACGTCGCCAAGATGCAGACCAACCTCGTCTTCTTCGAGATCAAGAAGCCCGGCATGACGGGTGCCCAGTTCGTCGCCGCCTGCAACGAGCGCGGCGTCGGCATGGGCACCAGCGCCGGCAGCACGACGCGCATCCGCGCCGTCACCCATCTCGACGTCAATCGCGCCGACATCGACGCCGCACTCAAGGCGATCAGCGACGTGATGGCGGCCTGAGCATCCGTGAACGCCATAAGACGGCGCGAAGACCCACGCTTCCTCACCGGCCAGGGCCGCTACGCCGACAACACCGCGCCGCGTGACGCGGTAGCGGTGCTGTTCGTGCGCTCGCCGCACGCGCACGCTCGAATCAACGGCATCGACAAGGCCGACGCGGTGGCGTTGCCCGGCGTGATCGCGATCTACACCGCCGAGGACACCGCCGCCGATGGGCTTGGCCACCTGCCGGCG
>DASXQC010000073.1:0-1531 GCA_036493235.1 Reyranella sp. | reverse complement strand
ATCATCCTCGACGGCATCGGCTCGACCGAGTGCCTGCACATCTTCATCGGCAACCGGCTCGACGAGTACCGTCCCGGCACCTCGGGCAAGCCGGTGCCGGGCTATGAGATCAAGGTGCTCGACGACAGGCGCCAGCCGGTGAACAAGGGCGAGAGCGGCGCGCTGTGGATTCGCGCCGAGTCGGCCGCCAAATATTACTGGAACAAGCCGGAGAAGACCGCCGAGACGATGATCGACGGCTGGCTCAACACCGGCGACACCTATCGCGAGGACCCCGACGGCTTTCTGATCTACGAGGGCCGCAGCGACGACATGCTGAAGGTCGGCGGCATCTGGTGCTCGCCGGTCGAGATCGAGGGCTGCCTGATCACTCATCCCGCCGTGCTCGAGGCCGCGGTGATCGGCCAGGCCGATGCCGACCAGCTGATCAAGCCCAAGGCGATCGTGGTACTGAAGCAGGCCGGCTCGGAAGGCGCGGCGCTGACCGACGAGCTGGCGGCGCTCTGCAAGAAGACGCTCGCGCCCTACAAGTATCCGCGCTGGATCGAGTACGTCGCCGAACTGCCCAAGACGGCAACCGGCAAGATCCAGCGCTTCAAGCTCAGGGCGTGACGACCATCCGGCCCTTCGAGCCGGCCGACCTCGAGGCGTGCTACGCCATCTCGCTGGCGACCGGCTTCGAAGGCGGGGATGCCTCGCACCTGTATCGCGATCCGAAGCTGATGGGGCACATCTACGTCGCGCCCTACGCCCTGCTCGAACCGGCACTCGCGCTGGTGGTCGAGGACGGCGACGGCGTGGCCGGCTTTGCCGTCGGCACGGCCGATACAGTAGCTTGGGAAGAGCGGCTCGAGCGCGACTGGTGGCCAGCGTTGCGTGAACGCTACATCGATCCGGCCGACGTGCCGGCGGACGAGCGGACGCCGGACCAGCGGCGGACCTTCATGATCCACCATCCATCGAAGACACCGGCCGATGTGTCTGCCCCATACCCTGCACACCTCCACATGAACCTGCTGCCGCGCACGCAGCGCCGCGGCATCGGGTCGAAGCTGTTGGTCACCTGGCTGGAGAAGGTCGGCGCGCACGCCGTGCATGTCGGCGTCAACCGCGCGAACACCAGCGGCGCACGATTCTGGGCCGCGCACGGGTTCGAGGCGCTGCCCGTTCCCGGACGAACGCTCTGGATGGCGCGTGCGCCCCGTGCTTCTATACAGCACGACTGAAACAGGGAGTTGGGAAGATGGCGGGGAATTTGTTTGGGGCCGCAACAATCGTGGCGATAGCCTTCGGCCTGCAGCCGGTGTGGGCTCAGGACAGCGTCAAGATCGGCTTCGTCAGCACCTTCTCGGGCTCGCAGGCGGCGATCGGTGAGGACATGCGCCGCTCCGTCGATCTCGCGGTCGAGCATCTCGGCGGCAAGATCGCCGGCAAGAAGATCGAGATCGTCTACGAGGACGACCAGTTCAAGCCCGACGTCGGCAAGGCGCGCTCGGAGAAGCTGGTGCAGCAGGACAAGGTGAACTTCGTC
>DASXQC010000072.1:0-9105 GCA_036493235.1 Reyranella sp. | reverse complement strand
GCGGTGATGATGCTGTCGAGCGAAAACACGGCGTCGAGCAGGATGATCTGTCCGATCGTGCCGACCATGGTCACGCCCACGACACCTGCCGGCGACACGTCCGGCTCCTCGTCACCCGCGACATGGTCGTGCAGCTCCACCGTCGCCTTCCAGATCAGGAACAGCCCGCCGCCGATCAGGATGAGATCGGATCAAGTCGTAGATCCAGGCGACGCCCGCCAGCAGGATCAGGCGCAGCACCATCGCGAGCGACATGCCGATGAAGCGCGCCCGTGGCTGGTCCGCGACCGGCAGCTTGTTGGTCAGGATGGAAATGAAGATCAGGTTGTCGATGCCGATGACGACCTCGAGGACCACCATGGTCGCCAGCGCCGCCCACGCGCTCGGATCGGACAGGAGGGCAGCGATCTCTTGCATGGAAACGCAATCATTGGGCGAGGCTTCGCCGTCCTTCAACCTTCCTGTAGACTGCCCCGCTGACTACCAGTCGAGAACCCTGGAGGAACGCCATGAAGAGTGCAGTGGACAGCTTGCTCTCGAACGCGGTGAGCAAGGGGGACGTGCCCGGCGTGGTCGCTGTCGCGACCGATGCCAAGGGAACGACTTACGAGGGCGGCTTCGGCAAACGCGTGCTCGGCCAGTCGGCCGAGATGACTCCCGACACCGTGGTGTGGATCGCCTCGATGACCAAGGCGATCACAGGCGCGGCGGCGATGCAGCAGGTCGAGCGCGGCAAGCTCGGGCTCGATTCGCCGGCCAAGGAGGTGATCCCGTATCTCGGCGAGGTTCAGGTGCTCGAAGGCTTCGATGCCGCGGGCAAGCCCAAGACCCGCAAGCCCAAGCGCGACATCACGCTGCGCCATCTGCTCACCCACACCGCGGGCTTCAGCTACGAGATATGGAATCCGAACATCGTCAAGTACCAGGAGACGATGGGCGTGCCGGGCATCACCGGCTGCGAGAACAAGGCACTGACCACGCCGCTGACATTCGATCCCGGCGAGCGCTGGGATTACGGCATCAACATCGACTGGGCCGGCAAGATGGTCGAGGCGACCAGCGGCAAGAAGCTTGGCCAGTACCTCAAGGACAACGTGCTGGGCCCGCTCGGCATGGACAGCACGGCCTTCTTCATCTCGCCCGGCATGCGCGAGCGCATGGCGCGCATCCATCATCGCGGGCCCGACGGCTCGCTGACGCCCGACATGGCACTCGAGATCCCGCAGAACCCTGAGTTCGAGATGGGCGGCGGCGGGCTCTACGGCACCGCCGGCGACTACGCAAAGTTCGTGCGCATGATGCTGAACAACGGCAAGTCGGATCGCGGCGAGCAGGTGCTGAAGCCCGAGACCGTGGCGCAGATGTCGAAGAACGCCATGGGCGACTGCAAGGTGGGCCTGCTCAAGACAGCGATGGCGCCGCTCTCCAACGACGCCGAGTTCTTCCCCGGCGTCGAGAAGCAATGGGGCCTCTCCTTCATGATCAACAACACGCCGGCCCCGACCGGCCGTTCGGCCGGCAGCCTCGCCTGGGCGGGCCTCGCCAACACCTATTACTGGATCGACCAGAAGAAGGGCATCGGCGGGGTCTATGCGACGCAGGTCCTGCCGTTCGCCGACACCAAGGCCCTGCCGTTGTTTTACGCCTTCGAGAAGGAGGCTTACGCGGCCTAGCCAAACAGGCTAAGGGACGCGACCCGTGTCGCGTCCCGAAGCATCGCGTTCCGCGCCCGCCGTGGCGATCGTCCTGTTGTCCATGGCGGCCTTCGCCTCGGCCGCCAACATGCGCGTCATCGATCCCTTGCTGATCCAGCTCAGCGTCGAGTTCGGCGTGACGGTCGGCACGGCCTCGATCGCCTCGACCCTGTTCCTGCTGGCCAACGGCGTGTTCGTGCTGGTGCACGGCCCGTTCGGCGACCGTTACGGCAAGATGCCGGTGGTCGCGATCGCCTGTCTCGCCGCCGCGGCCTGCTGCGCGCTCAGCGCCCTCTCGGTCTCGCTCGGCATGCTGGCCGGCGCGCGGTTCCTGACCGGCGTCACCAGCTCGGCCATCATTCCGCTCTCGATCGCCTGGCTGGGCGACAACGTCTCGTACGACAAGCGCCAGGCGACGCTGGCCCGCTTCCTGACCGGCCAGACGCTCGGCCTGATGACCGGCGCAGCCATGGGCGGCGCGCTGGGCGACTGGCTGGGTTGGCGCGCCGTGTTCTGGGTGCTGGCGGCGATCTACGTCGCGGCGGGCGTGGCACTCGGCGCCGTGATGCGGGCGCGACCCAACCTCACGAAGGCGGCCCCCCTCACACCCGGCTCGATGATCGGCCAGATGCTGGGTGTGCTGAAGCGGCGCTGGGCCGTCACGGTCATACTTGTCGTGGCGCTGGAGGGTGGCGTGTTCTGGGGCGCCTTCACCTTCGTCGGCGCCGACCTGCACCAGCGCTTCGGCCTCGGCTTCGCCGCCGTCGGGCTCGCCGTGGCAGCCTTCGGCGGCGGCGGTTTCCTTTATGTGACGGCAGCGCCCGTGCTGGTGCGGCTCCTGGGCGAGCGCGGGCTGGTGCTGTGGGGCGGTTTCGGCCTGGGCGCGGCTTTCGCCGTGTTGGCGCTGGCGCCGCACATCGCCGTGGCGTTTGCCGCGCTCGTGGCAAGCGGCATCACTTTCTACATGCTGCATAACACCTTGCAAACGCACGGGACGCAGATGGCGCCCGAGGCGCGCGGCTCGGCGCTGGCCCTGTTCGCGCTCTGCCTGTTCGTTGGCCAGGCGATCGGCGTCCCACTGGCCGCGCCGGTCGTCGACCGCTGGGGGGCGGTGCCGATCTTCTGGGTCGCCGCCATCGTGCTGCCGGCGCTCGCCCTCTATTTCGCCATTTCCCTTCGCAACCGCAGAGTGTAACGTTCTGTACACTTGATGTGTTGACGTAGCGCACAGGGAACGTATTTCTTCTCCGCCATGGACGAACCGCTTCCCGATCCGCCCCTCGAAGAATGCGACGTGCTCGTCGTGGACGACGACTTCGCCTTGTCGGAAGCCATCACGCAGTTGCTGACCCGCAGCGGCCTGCGCGTGCGCAAAGCGCACAACGCTTCGGCGGCGTTGAGCTTCGCCGCCTTCGCACCGCCACGCGTCGCGATCCTCGACTACCAGCTGCCCGACACGACCGGCCTCGCGCTGGCCATCCAGCTGCGCGCCGAGAATCCCAAGCTGCACATCATCATGATGTCGGCCAACAACGTCGACATCGACCGCAAGACTCTCGACCAGGCGGGCATCCGGGTGTTCGTGCCCAAGCCCATGCCGCCCGGCCCGTTGCGCCAGGCGGTGATGCGGCTGCTCCAGCAAACCTGATCGAACCGTTTCGACCGTTTTCACCGTTTTTGCCGGAACTACCGATTACCCTGCGCGCAGGCGGCGACGCATGACCGGTATCCAATAGCCGAAATTGCGGAAATTCGCCGGCCCGTCCCACGGCCCCAGCAGCACCACCTATCCATTAGCCGTAGATGCGAAAATTCGAACTTCCGCATTTACGGCTAATCGACGGAGCTAGTTCGCGGGCGATACCCGGAATTGGTAGGGCTCCTCGAGGGCCTTCGAGTCTTCGGGCGTGATCGTGAACTCCGTCGCCTTGGCGGCCGACGAGAGCTGGTCGAGGTCGGTCGCGCCGATGATCGGCGCGGCCATGTACGGCTTGGCGATCATCCAGGCCAGCGCCGCCTGCGCCGGTGTGCAGTTCTTGCCGAGCGCGATCTTCTTCAGCCGGTCGACCACCTCCCAGTCGCAGTCGCGATAGGTGCCAGCCGCGACGATGGTGTCGTTCTTGGCCCGCTCGGTCTCGCCGCCGCCTTCCTTACTGCGGTTGCCGGCCAGGAAGCCGCGCGCCAGCGGCGAGTAAGGGATCAGGCCGACGCCCTGCTCCTGGCAGAGCTGGTTCATCTCGCGCTCTTCCTCGCGCTGGATGAGATTGTAGAGATTCTGCATGGCAATCGGCCGCGCATAGCCCCGATGATCGGCGATCATGATCATCTGCGCGAACTTGTAGGCCGGCATGGTCGAGCCGCCGATGTAGCGCACTTTTCCCGACTTAACGATCTGGTCGAGCGTGTACATCGTCTCCTCGATCGGCGTATGCGGATCGAGACGATGGACCTGGTAGACGTCGATGTAGTCGGTCTGCAGGCGCTTCAGCTGGTCGTCGACCGCGGCCATCAGATGCTTGCGGCCGGTACCCTGGTCGTTGTGGCCGGGGCTGAAGCGCGCGCCGGCCTTGGTCGAGAGCACGATGTCGTCGCGCCGGGCCATCTTCATCAGCGTGGCGCCCATGATCTCCTCCGACCGCCCGGAATTGTAGACGTCGGCGGTGTCGAAGAAGGTGATGCCGACATCGAGCGCGCGCCTGAAGTAGGCCGGCGCCTCGACCTCGTCGAACTTGCCCCAGCCACGGCGGCCCTTGGCGCCCCACGAATTGCCGCCGAGACAGATCCGGCTGACGATCAGGCCCGAGCGGCCAAGCGGTCCGTACTTCATGGAAAATCCCCCTTGTTGGCAGCACCTTTAGCGCCCACCTTTGGCGTATGAAAGTGCTGATCGAATATTGCGGCGCTTGAGGCTACAAGCCCCAAGCCCTCCGTGTGAGGGATAGCCTGCAGAAACAGGGCGCCGCCGACATCGAGCTGCGCCCCGGCAAGTCCGGCCAGTTCGACGTCACCATCGACGGCGCAGTCCGCTACACCCGCGCCAAGACCGGCCGCTTCCCGACCGATGCCGAGATCGAGGATCTGCTGGGTTAGGCGGTCGCTTCCCTGGTGCCGCTTGCCGTCGCGTTAAGCCTTCAGTCTCTCCAATGGAATCTTCATCGCGACTTCGACACCCTCAAGAGCCCAAACGTGACGCAGCGTCCCGGAAAGGGCCTGTTCGACCGTTGCACGCATCAGTTGGCTGCCGAATCCGGTCGATAGGGGTACCCCACTCACAATCGGCCCGCCCCGCTCCTTCCAGTTCAGCATGAGATCGGTCGCATCCACGGTCCAGGTGATCTCCACGCTTCCGCTCTCGCGCGTCAGCGCGCCATATTTGGCGGCGTTCGTCGCGAGTTCATGCAAGACGAGCGCGATCCCATTGGTGGCGTGTTCGCCAAGTGCGGCCTCTGGCCCCGATACGACCAATCTGGAAGCGTCCTGTGGATCGACCTCGTACGGTCGCATGATTGCTCGCACCAAATCTCCAATCTCGGTGGCTCTAACGATCGTCGAGTCGTCGGCGAACGTCCGGCGAATCATCCCATGGGCCACGGCGAGCGCACGCACACGTCCGGACAAGGCCTTGACCACTTCGTCGCTCGTCCTTGCACGGTTGCCGCCGAGGGGGATCAGGCTGTCGACGACGCTGAAGACATTCTTGACGCGATGACTCATCTCCTTGGCGATGGTTTCCTGCTCGACAAGAGCCTTCGAAAGACGGCTTTCGGTTTGCTGCATCCGAAGCGCAATGCTGACAAAAGCAGCGATCTCGGTGACGCCTTCGACATGCGCCCGATTGAAGTGTGAAAGCTGGTCGGAAACCACCCAGAGCGTGCCGAGCTTTTCCGATCCCCGATTCAAAGGCACCAGCAGCACTTCGGGCAGGACGACATTCACGTCGGCGATCCACGAATAATAACGCTCGGAATGGCGGGTCAGGATGGCTTTATCCTCGTCGAGCGTCACACCGCAGGGACTATCGTTACGCGGTGTCGTGGCTCCCTCGAAGGCGGCAAGCGATCCTGTCAGATAGGCCCACGTGAAAATCGGCGGAGACGCATCGAGTGTCGCGATACTGATGCCCGCAGACACCCCCTCCCCTATCTCCATTGCGAGGGCGACGAACCGGGCCAGAACTTTTTCCGGCCCGTCAACCATGTGGAGAGCCAGTTCCTGAATGGCTTGCTTGATCTGACGGTGGTCGCTTACCCGGGCGGGACGCTGGTCAAGCTCACGGGTGACGTACACTTCTTCGAACGTGACAGGCCGCGTCGCAATCGTCGCTTCGGGAGTCGCCACCAGGCACCTCGGCTGTTCGACCAAGTATAGGGTCGGGGGTCGGGATCCGTCGAATCACGGAGGAAGGCGCGCCGACCAATCCGAAGTGTCTGCGCGCATCCCGCACCCAGCCTCTCGCCCTAACAGGGAGAGGAGAATGAGGAGCGAGTTCAGGCTCCGTAGATTTCCTTGTTCACGCAGTGTGCGACGATCGGCTTGCCGTCGAACACCGACAGGATGTTCTCCATCACGGCGATGGCCATGCGGTCGTTCG
This sequence comes from Reyranella sp., assembly GCA_036493235.1. Classification (GTDB taxonomy): domain Bacteria; phylum Pseudomonadota; class Alphaproteobacteria; order Reyranellales; family Reyranellaceae; genus Reyranella. The sequence continues at coordinate 2,820 of DASXQC010000072.1, read as the reverse complement.
ACTCCTTGGTGACGCCGGCCATGTGCGGGCTGAGGATCACGTTCTCCAGGGTGAGCAGCTTGTTTGTCGGGTCGGGCGGCTCGCGGTCGAGCACGTCGAGACCCGCGCCGCGCAGCTTGCCGGTGGTGAGCGCGGTGTAGAGCGCGTCCTCGTTGACGATGCCGCCGCGTGCGGTGTTCACCAGGAAGGCGTCGGGCTTCATCAGGCCGATCGTCCCGGCATTGAACATGTCGATCGTGTCAGGCGCCTTCGGACAGTGGATCGAGACGAAGTCGACCTTGGGCAGGATCGCCTTGAGGTCGGTCACCTTCTTCGCGCCCGCCTTCTCGATGTCGGCCGCGGAAACGTTGGGATCGAGCACGTAGGTGTCCATCTCGAAGGCGATGCAGCGCTTGACCGTGCGCGAGCCGATGCGGCCCATGCCGACCACAAGGACTGACTTGCCGGCGAGGTCGGCCGGCTGGTTGGCGAGGCGCTCGTGCCAGGCGGTCTCGCGCACCATGCGGTCGAGCCGCTTGGTGAGGCGCGCCGCGGCGAGCAGCATGTACATCGCATGCTCGGCCACCGAGACCGAGTTGGCGATGCCCGTGGTCATCAGCGGGATCTTGCGCTTGCTGAGCGCCGGCACCTCGACCTGGTCGAAGCCGACGCCCAATCGCGCCACCACTTCCATCACCGGCGAGACGTCGAGTTCCGCCTGCTTGTAGGGCGTACCGCCCAGGGTCACCGCGTTCGCATCGCCCAGCTTCTTGTGATAAGCGGCCGCTACCTCGGCGAGCGGCAGGATCTCGTAGTCGACATCGTCGCGCTTCTTCAGGACCTCCAGGCCCGCCTGCGGCATCCAGCCGACGACCAGGATCTTCTTGCGATTCTTGCCCGTGCTCATCGGTTTCCCCTGCGGTGATTGGCTCGATCCTAGAGACCGTCTGCGTGGATCGCTAGGGCAGGTACGTAAGCGGGAGCCGCGTGGTGGATTTGATCTCCTCCATGGCGAACATCGAGGTGACGTCGGAGAGCTCGACCCGGGCAATCAGCCGCTTGTAGAAAGCGTCGTAGGCGTCGATGTCCGGCAGGGCGAGGCGGATCAGGTAGTCGATCTCGCCGCTCATGCGGTAGCAGTCCATCACCTCGGGGAACGACGCGATAGCCTTGGCGAAGCGGCCGAGCCATTGCGCATTGTGCTGCGCGGTGCGCACCGCCACGAACACCGTGACACCCGCGTTCAGCGCCTTGCGGTCGAGCAAAGCCACCTTGGCGCGGATGATGCCCCGCTCCTGCAGCCGGTTGATGCGCCGCCAGCACGGCGTGGTCGACAGGCCAACCCGGCCCGCGATCTCGGTCAGCGGCATGTCGGCATTGTCCTGCAAGCAATCCAGAATCTTCCGGTCGAAGGAATCGAGCGATATTTTCGCGGCCATTGGCACATCCTTGGAATGGATTGCTCAATCCTGCCGCTTCTGGCGCAAAGCTTGCAACCCGTTTTCCCGCACCGTCCGTACACTCGGGCCCATGTTGCGTCGCTTCACCGATCATCCCTCGTCGGTCCACGAGACCTACTTCGAGCACATGGCCATGGCGTTCGGCTTCGGCGGGCGGATGCTGCTGGGCGGGCTCGCTTGCCTGGTGCACGGCGTCTTCCCCTGGCTGTGCATGACGCGCGGCAGCGACACCATCCGTGGCCTCCATCACCGCATGGTCAGCCATCGCGTCGTCCGCCCCCTCACCGGACAAGGTCCCGCCGCACAGGTTCCCGCCGAATAGAGCTTGCAACCGCCTTCCGTCATCCCACGTTCATTTTATCTGCGAACGCACTGGGAGGCGCGGCATGGAAACACCCCTGAAAATCAGCTTCCAGGGAAGCGACACCAGCGAGGCGTTGAACGCCCTGATCGGCGAGCACGTCGAGGCCCTCGAGAAGGTCTATGGGCGGATGACCGCCTGCCACGTCATGGTCCAGGTGCCGGACCGCCACAGCGGCCTGTTCGCTGTCCATATCCATGCGGCGCTGCCGGGTGGGGCCGACGTCAACATCGACCATACACCGACGGCCGACGAGCGTTTCCACGACCCGCAATTCGCGGTGAACGACGCCTTCCGGCGCGCCAAGCGGCAGCTCACCGACCACGTCAGCCGACGACGCGGCGACGTGAAGACACTGCACGAGCGCGTCGATCGGACGCTCGATCGGCCGGAGAGCTAGCGGCGCGGCACGCCCTTCTCGTCGAGGCGTTCGCGCAGCAGGTCGATCCGATCACCGCCCCAGAACAGCTCGTGGTCGAACACGAAGGTCGGCACGCCGAAGATGCCTGTCTCTTCAGCCTCGGCGCGTAGCCGGTCATGCTCGGCCCCGCCTTCGCCGATCAGGAAATCCGGAAACCCGGCGGGCGCACCGACTTCGATCAGCAGCGCTTCGACCGCAGCGACATCCTCGGGATCGAAGTCGCGCCGCCAGAAGCGTGCAAACGCCTCATCGTTGTAGGGCTGGAACACGCCGTGCTGCTGGGCATACAGCATCCCGGCATTGGCCGGCCGCGCGGTATAGATCTTCAGCGGCCCCTTGAGGATCAGCCCCTGCTTGTTGGCGTAGCGGCGGGCGTCCATGTAGGAGTAGCGCACCCGCCGCCAGTGATGCGGATCGCGCCCGTCGACGCTGCCCATGTATGAGGCGACGTCGAGCGTGTAGGGCCGCCATTGCAGCACGATGTCGTAGTCCCGTTCGAGCTCGTAAGCCCCGGCCTTCGCGACGAAGGCGTAGGGGCTCACATAGTCGCTCCAGAGCAGAATCTCTGTCATTTCGAGCGCAGCAAGGAATCTTTTCTC
>DASXQC010000071.1:0-2496 GCA_036493235.1 Reyranella sp. | reverse complement strand
GGCGACGTCCATGTTGATGACGTCGGCACCGAGCCGCTTGGCCGCGACCTCGAAGCTGGTCCGCGTGCGTGTGGAATTCTCGAAGAACAGGTTGATCACGGTGCGGCCGGTCAGCAGGTCGCGCCGTTTGTCGATCGACTGATTCTGCGGAATGTAGCTTTCGGAAAGGTCGAGCAGGCCTGAAATGGCTTCAGGCGACAGACCTTCTATGCCGAGCAAGTGGGGCAACCTCGGCACGCCCGCGCGTTTCTTTGTCACTAAAGCGCTGCTTTAACCACGCGTGTGGGGGGCCTGCAAGCCGCTCCGATTGCATGATCAGGTGGATAACACGACCTCGGTGCACAAACAGACCCGCGCAGGCCCCTCGGGGGCCAGGAAATCGGCCCAGATCGCGTTGTGGTGGGCGATGATCTGCGTGGCGGACAGGTGCGGCCGATCGACCGTGGTGTGACCATCGGAGGGTACGATCGTCGGCCAGCCCCGGGCGAGTGCGCTGCGCACCGTGGTGTCGACGCAGTAGTCGGTCGCACAGCCGGTGATGATCAGCCGGTCGATGCCGCTCTCGTGCAGCACCTTGTCGAGCGTGGTGTGCAGGAAGGCATCGCAGGCGGTTTTGTGCACCACCGTGTCGTCCGGCTTGATATCGAGCGTCGGCAGCAGGCGCCAGCCGGGTTCGTCGGGATGGTGCGGATCGCCCAGCGCGCCGTCGTGCTGGATGAAGATCACCGCGCCGCCGTCGGTGCGGATCTGACGCGCCAGCCGGTTCAGGCGCGTGACCAGGCCGGCCGCGTCATGGCGCGGCGTTTCGGGTCCGAACGAGCCCTGCTGCATGTCGATCACGATCAGGGCATCGGTCATGGAAACCTCACGCGCTGGGGCGAGGTCCCGTATACCGAGCGCGCGGACGGATCAAGCTGCCCTCCGACTGTTCGATAGCGTGCGCGATCCAGCCGACGGTGCGACCGAGAAGGAACATTGCCAGCGCCGAGTCCCGCGGCAGGCCGAGCACGCGCTCGATCGTGACCGTGCCGAAGTCGACGTTGGGCTTGCGGCCGGTGAGATGCTCGCCCGCCTCGGCGATACGCAGGGCGAAGGCGAACTCCGGCGCGTTGACGACGGTCTCGCGCAGCAGCTCGAACAGGGTCGCGGCGCGGATGTCGCCGTCGGGATAGAGCGGATGGCCGAAGCCCGGCAGGTCGTGGCCGTCGGAGAGGCGCTGCCGCAGCGTCGCCTCGAGGTCGGGTTCGGCCTTCAGCGAATCGAACAGCGCCGTCACGCGCCGGGTCAGGCCGCCGTGGCGCGGGCCGTTGATGGCGGCGAGACCGCCGATAATCGAGCCATGCAGGTTGGCGCCGGTGGAGGCGACCACGCGGGCAGCAAAGGTCGAGGCGTTGAATTCGTGGTCGGCCGACAGCACCAGCGCGGCGCGGATCAGCGGCGCCTTGTCGGCTGGCACGGTCCACACGGTGGCAAGCTGCTCGTGGATGGGGAGTGGGGAGAGCGGCTCGAGCGTCACCGCGGCGGTGAGCAGGCGCAGGATACGCACGCCGGTCTCGAGCATGGCGCCGCGATCCTCGACCCAGCTCGGATGGTCCCAACGCGCGGCGGCCGGCAGCAGCAACAGGCAGCGATCGACCGGCGCGAGAGACGACGCGGCCTGCCACGCCTGGCGCAACGCGGTCGACATCGACGGCAGGTTCTTCTCGTCGAACGGTCGCTCGTCGCATTGCCACAGGAGCTGCGCCACGCGCTCGAGCGAGGAGCCGCGCGCCAGCTGCGTCGCATCCCAGCCGCGATAGTAGAGGCGGCCCTGCTCGATCAGGGTGAGGGACGATTCCAGCACCGGCGTGCCGAAGTCGAGCGCGTTGGCGGCGATCGACTCGGCCTTGCGGCCGACGTCTCGGCGGCGCTTCAGGCCGGCCACGTCATCGGCGCTGTAGCGCCGCTCGCGCTGGCCGTTGCTGCCCTCGGAGCGCAGCAGGCCACGGCTCACATAGGCGTAGAGCGTCGCCGACGAGACGCCCAGGCGTCGCGAGGCTTCCTTCGAACTCAGCCATTCCTTGCTCATAGTCTATTATTGATCAATTCAATCAATATTGACAATACATAAGGCGGACCCGATTTTGCGGTGCATCAACCAAGGGGATTGCGATGCTGCAGACACGGGTGGACAGCGGCCTCGACGGCGTGATCGTCGCCGACACGGTGATGAGCGAGGTCGACGGCGAGGAGGGCCGGCTCGTCGTGCGCGGCCATGCCATCGAGGAATTGATCGAGACGCGCGGCTATGAAGGCGTCGCGGCCCTGCTGTGGCAAGGCTACGGCGAAGGCGGCGGCGACGAGGCTGCCGTGCGCGACGGGCTGGCAGCGGCACGCGTGCGGGCGTTCGAGCTGGTGCCGAAGCTGCTGATCGCGGCCGAGGGGCTGACGCCGGTCGAAGGCCTGCGGGTCGGGCTGGGCATGCTGCCGGACTCCGATCCGATCCCGCATCATTAC
>DASXQC010000070.1:0-17425 GCA_036493235.1 Reyranella sp. | reverse complement strand
CTGCTGGTCACGCCGGGCTTCGTCGACATCCACACCCACTATGACGGCCAGGCGATGTGGGATTCGCGCCTGCAGCCCTCGAGCTGGCATGGCGTCACCACGGCGGTGATGGGCAATTGCGGCGTCGGCTTCGCGCCGGTGCGGCCGCACGACCGCAACCGCCTGATCGAATTGATGGAAGGCGTTGAGGACATCCCGGGCGCCGCCCTGCACGAGGGGCTGAGCTGGGCGTGGGAATCGTTCGGCCAATATCTCGACGCGCTCGACGCGCGGCCGCGCGATATGGATCTGGGGGCGCAGCTGCCGCACGGCGCGCTGCGTGTGTTCGTGATGGGCGAGCGCGCGGCGCGGCTGGAGGAGGCCACTCCGGAAGAAGTCGCGCAGATGCGTGCGCTGACCACCGAGGCGATGCGCGCCGGCGCGCTCGGCTTCTCGACCTCGCGCACCCTCAACCATCGCACCGTAAAGGGCGACCCGACGCCGTCGCTGCGCGCCTCCGAGGCCGAGCTGCTAGGCATCACGTTGGGCATGAAGGACGCCGGCTCGGGCGTGATCGAGTTCATCTCCGATTTCAACACGCCCAATCCCGAGAGCGAGTTCGAGATGATTGACCGGCTGCTGAGCGCGAGCGGCCGGCCGTTCTCGGTGTCGCTGGCGCAGGCGCATCGCCGGCCCGATGGCTGGCGCCGTCTGCTCGGCCTGGTCGAGGGGCTGGCCAGCAAGGGCCATGCGGCCAAGGCGCAAGTCGCACCACGGCCGATCGGCGTGCTGCAGGGCTTGCAGGCCTCGCGCATCCCGTTCTCGATGTGCGCTTCTTACAAGGCGATCGCGAAGAAGGGCGTGGCCGAGCGCGTGGCGATCATGCGCGACCCGACGTTCCGCGCGAAGCTGCTCGAGGAGAGCCACGAGCCCCTGCGCTCCGACATGGCGGCACGTCTCACCGACTATGACCGCATGTTCCCGCTCGGCGATCCGCCGGACTACGAGCCGGCGCAGGAGTCCTCGCTCGGTGCGCAAGCCCGCCGCGAGAACCGCGATCCGCGTGAGGTGATCTACGACTACCTGGTCGCGAACGAGGGCAGGAACTTCATCTTCTCGCCATTCGCCAACTTCGCGCATTACAACCTCGATTGCTGCAGCGAGATGATGCAGAGCCCGCACACGCTGATCGGACTGGGCGACGGCGGTGCGCATGTCGGCATCATCTCCGACGGCTCGTTCCCGACGACGCTGCTCTCGCACTGGGGCCGCGACCGCACGCGCGGCAAGCTCGACGTGGCGTGGCTGGTCAAGCGCCAGACGCAGGACAATGCCCGCGCCGTCGGCCTCAACGACCGCGGCGTGGTCGCAGCCGGCTACAAGGCCGACCTCAACCTCATCGACTTCGACAAGCTCGGCGTCGAAGCGCCGGTGATGAAGTGGGATCTGCCGGCCGGCGGCAAGCGCCTGCTGCAGAAGGCGCGCGGCTATCGCGCCACCATCGTCTCGGGCGCGGTGACCTACCGCGACGGCGAGGCGACGGGCGCGCTGCCGGGCAAGCTGGTGCGAGGCCCGCAGGCCGCCTGATGTTGGCTGGGACGCGCTAGTGCCCTCATAGATCGCCCTGACCGCGCTGCCGTCGCTGCTGGCGGCATGCGTGATGCTGGCGATCGGCGCCTTCCTGGCCGACCGGGTGACGCTGCTCTCGCGGTTCAGCATTCCCGCGCCGATCGTCGGCAGATTGCTGTTCGCCGTCCTCACCCTGCTGTTGCAGCAGGTCGTTGGCGTCGGCTTCACGCGAGACCCCACGACACGTTCGACGCTGTTGCTGCTGTTCTTCGCCTCGATCGGCCTCTCCGCGGACCTGTCGCTTTTGCGCCGCGGCGGTCCGCGCCTGCTGCGGTTCCTGGTGGCGCTGTTCCCGTTCCTGATCATGCAGGACGCGCTCGGCATCGGATGGCGCAGCTGCTCGGCCTCAATCCGGTGCTGGGGCTGATCGCGGGCAGCATCACGCTGGTCGGCGGCCACGGCACCGGGGCTGCCTATGCCGAGCGCTTCGCGGCGGACTACGGCCTGCTCGGCGTGATGGGCCTTACCATGACGTCGGCGACGATCGGCCCGGTGATCGGCGGCGTGCTGGGCGGACCGGTGGCGGGGGCGCTGATCCGGCGGCTCGGCACCTTGCCGGCGGCACAAGAAAGTGGCGACGTTATCGGTGGTCCGGCGAAGCGCCCCGTCACGACCAACACGCTCACCATTGCATTGGTGGCGGTGCTGGCGGCCGTCATCGCGGGGCAGGTAGTGTCGGCCGCGCTCGAAGGCAGCGCCGTCACCGTGCCGAGCTTCCTGTGGTGCCTGCTGGTCGGGCTCGTGCTGCGCAATGCGCTCGCCGTCGTCGGGTTTCGCCTGCCCGACGCGGCGACCGAGCTGATCGGCTCGTTCAGCCTGTCGCTGTTCCTGGTCTGGACGATGATGAACCTCGACCTGGCAGGCGTGGTGTCGCTGGCGGGGCCATTGCTGATCATCCTCGCCGGACAAACCGTGCTGGTCGCGCTGTGGGCGAGGTTGGTGGTGTTCCGAATCTGCGGCCGCGACTACGAAGCGGCGGTGTCGGCCGGCGCCTTCTGCGGCTTCGCCATGGGCGCGACGGCGACCGCGATCGCCAACATGCAGGCGGTGACGCGCCGCTACGGCCCGGCGCCGGAGTCGTTCGTCGTGGTGCCGATCGTCGGTACCTTTTTTGTCGACCTGATGAACCTCGCGGTCCTGACCTTCTTCCTCATCCCCGGCCTCGTGGTCGGGCGGTGATGGCGCGGTAGGTCTCGGCGATCAGCTCGTCGACCTGCGGCGGCGGCGGTTCGCGGCGCTCGAGGTGCTGGCGCACCGCGGCGATCGGCACTTCGGCCAGCACGAAGGTGGCTCGGCGCAGCTCTGCCGGACCGGCGCGGCCGAAGGTTTGGCGCGCAAACGAGGTGAGGCAGTCTCCGAGGCGCTCGGCCTGATCGCGTACGCCGCGCTTGAGCGGCGCAGGCCAATCGCCGGCCACGAAGTCGTGGCGGCTGTAGAGCAGCAGCAGGCGGGCATCGTCGAGATGTTGGCGCGCCCAGGTGGGCGTGTGCAGCGCCGCGGCCAAGCCGTCGCTGGCCTCGATCGCCGCCACGAAGCCCTGCTGGTAGGCGAGCACGATGGTGAGCCACAGCTCGCCCAGCAGCAGGTCGCGCGAGGCAAAGCGGTAGTAGAACGAGCCCTTCGGCGCCTTCAGGTGCGTGGTGACGGAATCGACCGTCACCGCTGCCGGTCCGCGCTCGGCGGCGAGCGCCCGCGCGGTGGACAGGAAATCGGCATTGTCGAACAGCGCGCGTCCCATGAGTTGTAGACTATATAGTCTAGACGAAGCTGTCTACATATGTAGAGTCGGGCGATCGACCACGATGGAGGATCCAATGCTGCACGAGCTCCTCGCCGGCGCCGCGAAGACGATGGCCGGCCAGCATTACTGCTGGCTGATCACGACCGCGGAAGACGGCACTCATGCCCGGCCGATGGGCCGCATTCCGGCCGAGCCGGGCGAGGACGTGCTGACCGTCCGCTTCCTGGCCGACGGCCGTTCACGCAAGGCAGCGGAGATTCGCCGCTGCGGCAAGGTCACGGCGATCTACGAGAATCAGCCGAGCGACGGCTACGTCACCGTGACCGGCACGGCGGTGCTGCAAAACGACCCGTCGGCGGTGCGCCTTCGCTGGAAGCGCGGCTATGAGGCCTATTTCCCGACCGAGGCCGATCGGGCGCACGCGCTGTTCGTCGAGGTGTCGATCGAGCGGATGGAACTCTGGATCCGCGGCGTTACGCCCGAGCCGTTTGGTACGACACCGACCGTGCTCGAGCGCGATGACAAGGGCTGGAGGCTGGTCGGCGCCTAATCGACCAGTTCGTATTCGAGGCGCACCTGGTCGACGATCTTGACCAGGGCGGTGAAGCAGCCGGAGTGCAGTTCCGGGAAGCCGTCAATCGTCCAGTTGGGGGCGCCGTCGCGGCGCGGGGGCAGGGGCTTGGGCAGACTCGCCGTGCAGCCGCGGAACCTGGGCTCGCGCGCGGCCAGCCGCTCGATGCGGTCGATGAGATCGGCGTGGATGACTTCAGCAGTCGCACGCCTCTTGATCGTCATGGGCTGCAGGATCTCTGCAGTGTCGAGACGCTGAAGAAACATATCAGGCATCGCTCGGCTCCTTATACGCGGGCCTTCGAGAGGGAGGACCCATTCTGCCATACGAGCGCGCTGAGCCAAGCGTGCCCCGCCCGAGTCAAGACGCCGCAGCCTGCGTCGATTGATTGGCGCTCCGCAGTCTTGGAATCACATACCTGCCATATTCGCCATACCATGCCTTCAATGCCTCCGGCGGTTGGGACCGGTTGAAGTTGGCAGCAAAGTGTCCAGCGCCGGCTGCGCTGCACTGTTCGATGATCTGTGCAGCGACTGAGTCGGTGGTGCCAGCAATGACTTCATCGTCGCCGATCGAGAAGGCATGTGCGGTCGGTGTGTCGAGGACGGCGGGCCGGTCGGGCGTGTCGAGGCGTGGGTCTGCTTCGAGATACTTGCGCATGTTGCGCAATACCGAGTCGACGACCGCAGCGGCGTCATCGCCGTCGCCGAGCATGGTGACTTGGCGACGAATGCACAAATCTTCGGGTCCCACGCGCCGGCCCATCTTGCGGGCCTCGTCGCGGAAGGCGTCGAAGATATCGACGATCTTGCTCAACGGATGAAAGCCCGTGCAGAGCTTGGCTCCGCGTCGCGCCGCTTTGCGGGCCGACGATTCACTGACCACCGTGACCCACACCGGCGGCGCGGGCTTCTGCACCGGCCGCGGCGTCAGGCGGAGATTGTCGAAGTTCCAGAACTTGCCGTGATACGAGATGACCGGGTTCTTCAGCGCGGCATCGAGGATCTCAAGCACCTCGTCGTTGCGCGCCCGTGCTTCGTCAGGGCTGAGGCCGACCTTCGCCATTTCGTTGGGAATGCCGGCCGCCGTGCCGATCTCCAGCCGGCCGCCGGTGAGATGGTCCAGCATGCCGATCTCCTCGATCAGGTGCCACGGCGCGTGATAGGGCGCCACCATGCCCAGTGTTCCGAGCCGCATGGTCTTCGTCCGGGAGGCAAGGCCGGCGATCAGCAGGTTCGGCGCGGGCGAGTAACCGGCGCCGAAATGGTGCTCGCTAAAGAAGATGCCCTCGAAGCCTGCCGGCTCGGCGCTCGCCCACAGGTCGAGATAGGCCTCGAAGTACTTCAGCGAGCGGGACGCATCGAACCGCTCGTAAAACTCAGCCGGTGCGCCAAAGAATTCGAAGATCCACGGTTTGATCATGGTCGCAGAGTCGAGGGCGCTGGAAGCCCCGTCAAGTAGCTCGTCAAGCGGGGAGCGCCACCGGCAGTGCTTCCAGGCCGCGCAGGGTGAAGGTCGGCCGCCGCACTGGCGTGCCGGCGAGCTCGATGCGCGGGAAGTTGTCGAGCAGGGCCTGGAAGGCGATCTGGCCCTCCATGCGGGCCAGCGCAAAGCCCAGGCAGTGATGGACGCCGCCGCCGAAGGCGACATGGCGGCGGGCGTCGCGCGTGACGTCGAGCTTGTGCGGGTCGGCGAACACGGCGGAGTCGCGATTGGCGGCGCCCAGGATCAGCAGGATCTCGTCGCCGGCCTTTACCGAACAGCCGGCGGCTTCCATGTCCCCGACCACCACGCGCTGCGTGATCTGCACCGGGCCGTCGAAGCGCAGCAACTCGTCGACCGCCGGGCCGACCAGCTCGGGCGACTGGCGCAGCCGCTCGAGTTGCTCCGGCGCGCGCAATAGCGCCAGCGTGCCGTTGCCGATCAGGTTCACCGTGGTCTCGTGGCCCGCGACCAGCAGCAGCACGGCGAGCGACAGCACCTCGGCGGAGGTGATGCGGTCGCCCTCGACATCGACCGCTGCCAGCGCCGAGAGCAGGTCGTCGCTCGGGACCTTGCGGCGCGTCGCCAGAAGGTCGGCGAGATAGGCGCGCAGCTCCTGACGCGCCGTGTCGATCCGGACGTCCAGCTCGGGTGTGCGCAGGACGCTGGGATCGAGCGAGCGGGCGACCGCGCGCGACCATGCGGTGAACATCGCCTCGTCGACCGCGGGCACGCCGAGCAGGGCGCAGATCACCCGCACCGGCAGCGGGTAGGCGAAGGCCTCGATCAGGTCGACCTCCGGGCCGCGCACTTTCAGGCTGTAGACCAGTTCCTTGGCGATGGTCTCGGTCGCGTGGCGCAGCTCTTCGATGCGGCGCGGCGTGAAGGCGCGGGCGACCAGGCCGCGCAGGCGGGTGTGGTCGGGCGGATCCATGAACAGCAGGCTCTGCGACCGACCTTTCGGCGTGCTCTTGGCCTTCTCGGCCGTCGACCGCGATTCGTCGGTCGACAGCTTGGGGTGGCGCAGGAGTGCCGTGACATCGGCATGGCCCATCGCGAACCAGATCGTGTCGGCGACCTGCAGCAGCGGGCGAGGCCCGCGGAAGCGCTCGTAGAAGGGATAGGGATCGTCGCGGAAGGCGGGCGACATGGCGCCCTGGAAGAAGCTGTTGGCCAAGGTCGGGGCGGGCGTCGGGCCCCGGAGCGGGGTTGACGTCGGTTGGGTGTGATCGGGCATGGAGAACCTCCGGTGCAACTCGATACAGTAATGTATCGAGTTGATGTGCTAGATTCCCGGCCATGTCAAGAGTGCGCACGCGCCCGACCCGGGACGACACCAAGGAAAAGCTGTTCGACGCCGCCGCCGAAATGTTCGAGCAGCACGGCATCGGTGCGGCCAGCATCGAGGCGATCGCCGCCGCCGCCGGCATGACGCGCGGGGCGTTCTATTCGAACTTCGAGAGCAAGGACGACCTGATCATCGCCATGCTCGAGGACCACGTGGAGCGCTCGCTGAAGCACCATCGCGAGCTGCTGGCCAAGCACCGCGAGCCCGAAGACTTCATCGCCGCGCTGCGCAGCGCCGAGCGCGGCCGGCACGATCCGCTCGGCCGCGCGCCGCTGCTGCACATCGAGATGATCCTGTTCGCCGCGCGTTCGGAGAAGCGGCGGCCCGAGCTCGCCAAGCGTCTCAAGGCGCGGCGCGACATGGTGGCGGAAATCCTGACCCAGCAGAAGATCGGCGACCCCGCGTGGACCAGCGCCATGCTACTGGCGCTGGAAGACGGCTTCCGGCTGCACAGGCTGGTCGATCCGGCCTCGACCCCGGCCGACAGCTTCTTCCGCGCGCTGACCGGGCTGCTGAAGCTCAGTCGGCCTTGATGCCGTTGTCGTTGATGACCTTGAACCAGCGGTCCTGCTCGGCCTTCTGGAAGGTGGCGAACTCGGCCGGCGTGCTGCCGACGATCTCCATGTCGATCTGCTCGGCGAATTTCTGCCGCACGTCGGCGGCCTGCACCGCCTTCACCAGCTCGCCATGCATGCGGTCGACGAGCGGTTGCGGCGTACCGGCCGGCGCATAGACGCCCCACCACGAATAGGTCGGATAGGTCTTGAGGCCGAGCTCGCCCAGCGTCGGCACGTCGGGCAAGGTCGCCGGACGCTTGTCGCCCGTCAGCGCCAACGGCCGCAGCTTGCCGCTGGAGAAGTGCGGCCGCAGCGCGCCGAGGGTCGTGATCGACATGTCGGTCACGCCGGCCAGCAGATCCTGCACCGTCGGGCCGCCGCCCTTGTAGTAGATCTGGTTGAGCTCGAAGCCGTTGGCCTTCTGCAGGTATACGGCCAGCAGCATCGCGCCGCTCGCCGACAAGAGGCCGATGCTCGGCTTGCCCGGGCGCTGCTTCGCGTCGGTCATCACGTCGGCAAAAGTCTTGTACGGCCGGTCGGGCGGGCAGGCCGCGGCGAGCGGGGCGCGGCCGACCAGCATGACGTTCATCAGGTCGGAGTCCTTGTAGGTCAGGTTGGGCGTGAAGGCCGGGATCAGGATGTGGCTGTCGAAGGTGATCATCCAGGTCATGCCGTCGGGTGGGGCCTTGGCCGCGATCGCCGCGCCGATCGCGCCCGCGGCGCCCGGCTTGTTGTCGATCACCATGTTCCAGCCGGTGTTGTCGGCCACCTTGGCGGCGAGGATGCGCGCCACCGGATCGGTCGTGCCGCCGGGCGGGAAGGGCACGACCACGCGGATCGGGCCCTTCGGCCAGTCGCTGCCTTGCGCGCGGACAATGGCAGGAGTGCCCAATGATGCCGCCACACTGCCTGCCAGCACGGCGCGGCGAGACATTCCCGTCATTGCAACCCTCCCCGGACGCTTTTCAGTCCCGGGAGCGTATCACCTATTTCAGCCGGTCGATCAGCTTGTTGCGTACGGTCTCGTCGTTCTGCGCGACCTTCATGATGCCGAGATATTCCTCGACCGACAGGCCCTGGTCCGTGACCGCCTTCGTAACGTCCTTGTCGGCCTGGTCGAGAATCTTGTCCTTCTCCGCGTCGGATGCCTGGGCCAGCTTCTTCTTGTAGCTGTCGCTGACGGTGGAGACCTGTTTGACGGCCTTGGCGGTGGCATCGAGTTTCTTGTCGGTGATATCCGACGGCTTGATCGTGGCACCGGGTGTTGTGGTCGACGACGGCGGGGAAGGTGGCGAGGACGGCTGGGTCTGCGCGCTCGCCATGGGGGCGAGCAGAAGGTTGGCCGCACCGAAACCGATCGCGAGAAACCTGCCGATTGTGTGCATGTCGAACTCCTTCAGGGCTGAAGGAGGTAACGCCGCAGCACGCGGTTGGTCGAAGAATCCGCAGGCACGGATTCTTCGACTGTACGCTAATCACCTTTGATGTCGTTGTCCTTGATCACCTTGAACCAGCGCTCCTGCTCGCTCTTCTGGTAGGCAGCGAATTCCTCGGGCTTGCTGGTCAGGATCTCCATGTTGAACTGATCGATGAACTTCTTGGTGACGTCGTCCGAGCGTACGGCCTTGGTGATCTCGGCGTGCATCTTGTCGACGATCGGTCGCGGCACGCCGGCCGGGCAGTAGACGCCCCACCAGGCATAGGACGGGAAGCTCTTCACCTTCTGCTCGAGCAGGGTCGAGGTGTCAGGCAGCGCCGGCGTGCGCTGCTCACCCGTGACCGCGATCGGCCGCACTTTCTTTGCGTTGATGTGCGGGCTCACCGAGGTGAGGCTCTGGATCGCCACGTCGGTGACGCCAGCCAGCAGGTCCTGATTGACCGGCCCGCCGCTCTTGTAGGGGATGACGTTCAGGTCGACGTTGTTCTCTTTCCGGATCAGCGCCATCAGCACCAGCGCCTGGCTCGCCCCCAGCACTCCGACATTCACCTTACCGGGCCGCTTCTTCGCGTCCTCGATCACCTCGGCGAAGGTCTTGTACGGCCGGTCGGGATGGGCACAGATCGCCTGCGGCGTGCGGCCGATCTCCATGACGTTGAACAGCTCGGAGTCCTTGTACGGCAGGTTGCCCGCGAAGGCCGGATTGAGGATGTGGCTGTCGAAGGTGATCATCCAGGTCTGGCCGTCCGGCGGCGCCTTGGCCACGATCGACGCGCCGACCACGCTGGCGCCGCCCGGCTTGTTGTCGACGATGATGTTCCAGCCGGTGGTGTCTGCGAGTTTGGCCTGGATGATGCGCGCCACCGGGTCGGTGGAGCCGCCGGGCGGGAAGGGCACGACAATCCTGAGCTGGCCCTTGGGCCAGTCGCCCAGAGCGTCGGCGCGTACGACCGCCGGTACGGCCAGCAGCGCAGTCGTGCCGGCCAGCAGGGCGCGGCGGCGTAGGGCGCGGCGGCGTGGGTTGGTCAACTTGATCCCCCCTGATTCATTCGTTGTGCTGTTTCCCTACACCAGCATCTTGCGCATGGGGAAGCCCGATTCGGTGCCGAACTTTCGGTCCGGTGGTCCGGTCTCCACATAGCCGCGAGCGCGATAGAAAGACCGCGCCGTCGCCGTGCTCTCGAGCGTGCATTCAAGGGTGCCGCGGTCGCGGGCGCGCCATTCGAGGGCCGCCAGCATCGCCCGGCTGACGCCGCGGAAGCGCGCGTCGGGCGATACGTAGTTCAGGGTGATATGGCCGGCATCCGTCACGCCGCCGACGCAGACGACGCGCCCGTCCTCGACGGCCACGAGATAGGACTGATCCTCGTGCTGCAGCCACGCCCTGAAGACTTCCGGCTTTTTGTTCGCGAGCCAGGCGTCGAGGACTTTCGGATCGTTCCTGTGGTCCGCCAGGCAGAGCTCGGTGATCGATCGGCGCATCGCCTCGGCGGCGGCGTCCGCGTCGGCAGCCGTCGCGTCACGGATTTCGAGCGTCATTCGCGGACCGAGATGTAGAAGGGGTTGCCGTCGGGATCCTTGCCTTCGCAGCGCGTCGCGAGCCCATCGCCCAGGATCTTCGACAGCTTGGCGCCGCGGCAGACCAGCTCGGCCCGTGCCGCTTCGATGTCCTCGGCCCAGAAGCCGATCTTGGGCGGCCGCTTGCCGATTTCGGAGGTGCCGTTGTGCAGGGCGATGATGCAGCCGTTGGCGTCGAACTCCTTCCAGCCCTTCTCGTCCTTGCACAGATCGAGCCCCAGCACGTCGCGATAGAACGTGACCATGCGCGGCATGGCCTTGGTGAACAGCACGATCCGGCGCATCGACAAGGTTGTCATCTATGCCTCCCCAGCACGCTATCCGGGCACAGTTCTATTTTTTTGCCAAGCCCGGCCGCAACGAGTATTCAGCCGGCATCATGCGATTCTTCGTGACCCTCCTGTGCGTGCTGTTGTCGTCTCTGGCAGCAGTGCCAGTTCAGGCCGCCGATCGGCTGGATTCTACACCGCGTGTTGCGGTGATCTCCGCCTTCGAGCCCGAGTGGCAGGTGCTGAAGGCCGACGTCGAGAGCGCGAAGAGCATCACCGTCAACGGCGTCGAGTTCGTCACCGGCAAGCTCGGCGGGCGCAACGTCGTGCTGTTCCTGAGCGGCGTCAGCATGGTCAACGCCTCGATGACGACCCAGCTCGCGCTCGACCGGTTCGACGTCACCGGGATCGTGGTGAGCGGCATCGCCGGCGGCGTCGATCCCTCCCTGCATGTCGGCGACGTCGTTGTGGCCGGCCGCTGGGGCCAGTATCTCGAAGCCGTGTTTGCGCGCGAGGCCGGCGGCAAGTTCGAGCCGCCGCCCTTCATCAAGACGCCGTTTCCCAACCACGGCATGATCTTCCCGACCGAGCTTGGCGTGCGCAGCGCCAAAGCGGGGCTGGAGAAGCGTTTTTGGTTCGACGCCGATCCCGGCATGATGGCCGCGGCAGGCAAGATCGGCGCGGTCCAGCTGAAGCGCTGCACGGCCGACCAGGCCTGCCTGCACGATGCGCCGCGGCTGGTCGTCGGCGGCAACGGCGTGTCGGGCCAGGCCTTCGTCGACAACGCCGCCTTCCGGCAATACGTGTTCGACACCTTCAAGGCGCAGGTGCTCGACATGGAAAGCGCGGCGGTAGCGATGGTCGCCTACGCCAACGGCGTACCATTCATCGCCTTCCGCAGCCTGTCCGACCTCGCCGGCGGCGACCATGGCACCAACGAGATGAAGGTCTTCTTTCAGCTCGCGTCCGACAATTCGGCGACCGTCGTGCAACGCTTCCTGACGGTGTGGACGCCACCCCGCTAGAGGGCTATCTACCGGCCATGTCCCTGATCAAAGGCGAAACCGGCGACTGGGAGGTCGTGCTGGGGCTGGAAGTCCATGCCCAGGTGATCTCCGAGGCCAAGCTCTTCTCCGGCGCACCGACCGCGTTCGGCGCCGATCCCAACACCCAGGTGTCGCTGGTCGACGCCGCCATGCCCGGCATGCTGCCGGTGATCAATGCACACTGCGTCGAGCAGGCGGTGCGCACGGGGCTGGGGCTCAAGGCGAAGATCAACCTGCGCTCGGTGTTCGACCGCAAGAACTACTTCTTTCCCGACCTGCCGGCCGGCTATCAGATCTCGCAGTACAAGGATCCGATCGTCGGCGAGGGCTGTGTCGAGATCGACCTCGAGGGCGGCAAGAGCCGCATGGTCGGCATCGAGCGCCTGCATCTCGAGCAGGATGCCGGCAAGAGCCTGCACGACCAGCATCCCAGCCAGACCTATGTCGACCTCAACCGTTCGGGCGTGGCGCTGATGGAGATCGTCTCCAAGCCCGACATGCGGACGTCGGACGAGGCGGTGGCCTACCTCACCAAGTTGCGCTCGATCGTGCGCTATCTCGGCACCTGCGACGGCAACATGGACGAAGGCTCGATGCGCTGCGACGTCAACGTCTCGGTGCGCAAGCCGGGCGGCGAGCTGGGCACGCGCTGCGAGATCAAGAACGTCAACTCGATCCGCTTCGTGAAGCAGGCGATCGAGTACGAGGCGCGGCGTCAGGTCGAGGTCATCGAGGGCGGCGGCAAGATCGTCCAGGAGACCCGGCGGTTCGATGCCGGCCGGGGCGAGACGCGTTCGATGCGTTCCAAGGAAGACGCGCACGACTACCGTTACTTTCCCGATCCCGACCTGCTGCCGCTGGTCCTGACCCAGGAGTTCGTCGACGGCATCGAGAAGACCCTGCCCGAGCTGCCCGACACCAAGAAGGATCGCTTCGTGTCGGACTACAAACTCACGGCCTACGACGCGGGCGTCCTGGTGGCCGAGAAGGAGACGGCGGAGTTCTTCGAGACCGTCGCCAAGGGCCGTGACGCCAAGGAAGCGGTGAAGCTCGTCACCGGCGACTTCTTCGCCATGCTGAACCGGCGCGGCGCCACGATCGCCGATTCGCCGATCAGCGCCGAGCATCTCGGCAAGCTGCTGGACCTGCAGAAGGACGGCACGATCTCCGGCCGCATCGCCAAGGACCTGTTCGTCGCCATGGAGGAGACGGGCAAGGATCCGGCCGTGCTGGTCGAGGAGCGCGGCATGAAGCAGGTCACCGACACCGGGGCCATCGAAGCGGCGGCCAAGGCGGTGATCGAGGCCAATCCGGACAAGGTCGCGGCCTACAAGGCCAAGCCCACCATGTTCGGCTGGTTCGTCGGCCAGGTCATGAAGGCGACCGGCGGCAAGGCCAACCCGAAGGCCGTCAACGACACCCTGAAGAAGCTGCTCGACGCCTAGGATCGTCTTTGCTGGGAGCGCGGCACTTCAGTGCCGCTTATGGTCTGCTGGCCCGTCAGCATGAGAAGAACGGCTGAGCCGCGCTCCCGGCAAGACGCTTCAGGCTGAGGCCGCTGCGCTCTCGGGCGTGTCCTCAGTAGGGACGGTCGCCGCGCACCAGCATGCGATACAGGCGGCGATGCTGGCTGTGATCGTAGTCGAAGCCGGCTTTGTGCATCGAGGCGCGGTCATCGATGATCAGCAGGTCGCCCTTCTTATACTCGTGCGCATAGCAAAATTGCGGCTGCGTGATCCGGTCGGTCAACTCCTGCAGGAAATCCTGGGTTTCTTCGGGCGACAGGCCGGTGACCGTCTCGGTCTTGCTCTTGTGAAACCACACCGCCTTGGTGCCGGTCTCCGGATGGGTGCGGACCAGGGGATGCACCGTCGGCGGCTTCGTTGCCTCGAGCTGGGCCTTCACGATATCCGGATTGCCGGTCTTCATCCGCGCGCTGCTGATCAGCGTGTTCTCGGTCTTGGCGTCGGCGATCTTCAGCTTCACGTCGTCCGGAAGCGCTTCGTAGGCGGCCCGCGCGTTGCAGACCGATGTGGCGCCACCCTTGTCCGGCACGGCCGCCGCATAGAGCATGGTGAACTTGGGCGGCAATTCCTGGTTGGTGTGGTCGGTGTGCCAGGTGGCGTTGGTGCCGACTTTCGCGGGCTGCCCCTTGCTGTCCAGGTGACGGTTGTCGAGCACGCTGATCAACGGAAATCCGTCGACCAGATAGCGCCGATTCTGGTCCTCCATCAGCTCGCCGAACATTTCTCCGGCGGCTTGCACCTGGCCCGGGGTGAGATGCTCTTGCCCGCGAATCACGAGGACCACGTTTTCAACGACTGCATCGTAGAGCTTCTTCTGCGTCGCGCCGTCGATCGGCTGCGCAAGGTCGATGCCCGTGACGATGGCGCCGATGTGCTCCTTGACCTTCTCGATCTTCAGGGACTGGGGGGAAATTCTCGCCGCGGCAGCGCTCATGATCTGGCTCCATCCGGGAAAACCACGCTCGCCGACAGCATCGTCCGAATGGGCGCGCCTATCAAGTATTGCCCGGCGGCCGGTCCAATTCAGCGAGACGACGGAGTTCCTGCTTTGCGCTTGGCGTTCGGCGGAGCCCGCACGTTCTCGGCGCGACCGGGCTCGCCCTCGTGATCGTGGCCATCGGCGCGCTGCTCCTGCGGCTTGTCGGCGCGCGTCAGGTTGAAGGCGGTGTTGATCAGCGCGACATGGCTGAACGCCTGCGGGAAGTTGCCCTGGTGGCGCTTCTGGCGCGGTTCATACTCCTCGGCGAGCAGGCCTAAATCGTTGCGGATGGCGAGCAGGCCTTTGAACAGCTTCTCGGCGTCGGCCTTGCGGCCGATCGAGACGTAGGCATCGGCCAGCCAGAAGCTGCAGGCGAGGAACGCGCCTTCGCCTGGCCGCAGGCCGTCTTCCATATCGTGTGTGCTGTAGCGCATGACGAAGCCGTTGATCAGCAGCTTCTTCTCGATCGCCTCGACAGTGCCGATGAAACGCGGATCGTCGGGCTTCACGAAGCCGGTCTGCGCCAACAGCAGCAGGCTGGCGTCGAGCAGGTCGCTGTCGTAGGCGGCGCGGAAGGTGTGGCGCGTCTCGTCGAAGCCCTTGTCGCACACCTCGGCATGAATCGCGTCACGCACCTCGCGCCATTTCTCGAGCGGACCGTCGAGGCCATACTGCTCGGCCGCCTTGATGGCGCGATCGAAGCAGACCCACGCCATCGCCTTGGAGTAGACGAAGTGCTGCTTGGGCCCACGTGTCTCCCAGATGCCGTTGTCGGGTTCACACCAGACCCGGGCGACGTGCTCGACCAGGGCGCGCTGCAGCTCCCAGCCTTCCTCGGTCGACGCCAGTCCGCCTTTGCGCGACTGGTCGAAGGCGTCCATGACCTCGCCGTAGACATCGAGCTGGAACTGCTGGTGCGCGGCATTGCCAGCCCGCACCGGCCTGGAATCGGCATAGCCCGGCAGCCAGTCGATCTCCCATTCGGTCAGCCGCCGCTCGCCGCGCAGGCCGTACATGATCTGCGTCTCACCCGGCGAGCCCGCGACCGCGCGATGCAGCCAGTCGCGCCACGCCGCCGCTTCATCGTAGATGCCGGCGTTCATCATCGCGAGCAGGCTGAGCGTGGCGTCACGCAGCCAGCACAGCCGGTAGTCCCAGTTGCGCTCGCTGCCGAACTGCTCGGGCAGCGAGGTGGTCGGCGCCGCGACAATTCCGCCGCTCGGCTGATAGGTCAGCGCCTTCAGCGTCAGCAGCGAGCGCTTGATCGCCTCGGAATGCGACCCCTCCGTCTTGGTCGTCGCCATCCATTCCTTCCAGAACTTCTCGCACTTCTTCAGCGCGTCGTCGGGATCGATCGGCGCCGGCAGGTCGAGGTGCGACGGCTGATAGCTCAGCACGAAGGGCATGGTCTTGCCCTTGGTCAGGATGAACTGTGCCACCGTCTTGAAGTTCTCGCCGCGGAAGCTGGCCGGCGTGCGCATCGCCACCATGTCGGGTCCGGCGACCGCGCGCATCGTGCCGTCCTCCAGTCGCGTCACCCAGGGCGTGGTCGCGCCGTAGCCGAAGCGCAGCATCAGCTCCATGCACATGGCGACCTTGCCCTCGTCGCAGCGCACGATGCGGATCAGGTCGGAGGAGGTGCCATGCGGCAGCATGAAGTCGATCAGAGTCGCCTTGCCGCTCGCGGTCTCGAACGTGGTCTCGAGGATCATCGTGTCGGGCCGGTAGCAACGGCTCGTCGACGTGATCTCCTCGTGCGGCGTGATCAGCCAGAAGCCGTTGCTCTGGCCGCCCAGCAGCTTGGCGAAGCAGGCGTCGGAATCGAAGCGCGGCCAGCACAGCCAGTCGACCGAGCCGTCGAGCCCGACCAGCGCCGCCGTCTTGCAGTCACCGATCATGCCGTAGCTTTCGATTGACGCGCTCATGCGGCCTCGTGGCCGAGGGGGGTGGAAGATAGGGGCGGGCAAGCCATGTCGACAAACGCCGACCTTCCGGCTTCGGTTCCGGTCACGGGCCGTGCTAGCTTTGTCGCATGACCGTGAAGCTCTACGCGATGACCTGCGGCCGGCTGGTCGGTCGCCTGAAGGACCTGATCGAAGGCGAGGATGGGCCGGTCGACCTGCCGATCCCGTCCTACCTGATCGAGCATCCCAAGGGCCGCGCCCTGTTCGACACCGGTATGCACCCACAATTGCGCACGGACGCCGCGGGCCGGATCGGCGAGCGGGCCGCGCGCATCTTCGAGTTCGATCACTTCGGCGCCCACGACGACGTGAAGTCGAAGCTGGAATCGATCGGCCGCGATCCCGGCAAGGTCGATTTCATCGTCAACTCGCACCTGCATTTCGACCATGCCGGCGGCAACCAGTTCGTGCCCAACGCCACCGTCGTGGTGCAGAAGCCCGAATGGCAGGCGGCCCACGATCCCGAGATCGCGGCCAAGGTTGGCTTTTTCAAAGCCGACTTCGACCATGGCCATCCGGTCAAGCAGGTCGAGGGCGAGCACGACCTGTTCGGCGACGGCAGCGTGGTCTGCATCCCGACCTACGGCCACACGCCGGGCCATCAGTCGCTCAAGGTGCGCACCGACAAGGGCGAGGTCGTGCTGACCGGAGACTCCTGTTATTTCTGTCGCACCCTGCGAGAACGTCGCCTGCCCCGCTTCGTGTACGACCGCGAACAGATGCTGAAGTCGCTCGATCGGCTGGAGACGCTGGAAAAGGGCGGCGCGACGCTGTTTTTCGGCCACGATCCGGATTTCTGGAAGAATGTGCCGCAGGCGCCGGTCCCAGCCTTCTGAATCCTACGAGATGCTGTAACATTGCGACTCCATAGTCCGCGCGAGAGGGACACCCTCGGAGGAAGCATGCATTCAGTCGATCGCCGTCGCTTCATCGGCCTCGCGGCCGGTGGCCTGATCCTGCCACGCTTCGCCATCGCCCAGGCCGATGACCGGCCGACCATCACGATTGCCGTGCAGCAGGTGGCGACCAGCGCCTCGCTCGAGGTGGTGCGCGAGCGCTCGAATGTCGGCGAGCGCGTGCAGCAGTCGCTGTTCGAGAACCTGATCGCGCGCGACCTGAAGAAGAACCTCGAATCGATCCCCGGCCTGGCGGAGAGTTGGAAGCGCATCGATGATCGCACCGTGGAGCTGTCGCTGCGCAAGGGCGTGAAGTTCCACAACGGCGACGAGATGACGTCGGAGGATGTGGTCTTCACCTTCGGCCCCGAGCGCATGTTCGGCACCGACTACGACAACAACTCCAGCAAGACGCTGTTCAC